>DATHMF010000031.1 GCA_035487355.1 Terriglobales bacterium
GGCTTGTGCGAGATATCGAGATAGGCGCCGCCGTGCTCGCTTCCCCGCCCTTCGCGCACCTCTGTATAAATGGATCTTGCCACTACGTCGCGGGTGGAAAGCTCCATGCGCTGCGGATCGTATTTTTCCATGAAGCGCTCACCCAGCTTGTTGCGCAGGATGCCGCCCTCGCCGCGCACGGCTTCGGTCACCAGAATGCCTTGCACGCCCGGAGGCCATACCATGCCGGTGGGATGAAACTGGACGAACTCCATATCCATCAGTTCGGCTCCGGCATCGTAGGCCAGAGCCATGCCGTCGCCGGTGTACTCCCATGAATTGGATGTGACCCGCCACGCCTTGCCGATGCCACCCGTGGCTATCACGATGGATTTGGCCTTGAATACGATGAAGCGTCCTTGCTCGCGCCAGTAAGCGAATGCGCCGGCGACGCGGTTGCCATCTTTGAGCAAGCGCGTGACTGTGCACTCCATGTAGACATCAAAGCCGAGCGAGACGCCACGGTCCTGCAAGGTGCGGATCATCTCGAGGCCAGTGCGATCGCCAACATGGCAAAGGCGCTTAAAAGTATGCCCACCGAAGGCCCGCTGCAGGATGCGGCCGTCTTCGGTGCGATCGAAAAGCGCTCCCCACTGCTCTAGCTCGCGCACGCGGTCCGGAGCTTCCTGGGCGTGCAGTTGCGCCATGCGCCAGTTGTTCAGCAGTTTGCCGCCGCTCATGGTGTCGCGGAAATGGGTGCGCCAGTTATCAGCCGGGTCTACGTTGGCCATGGCCGCGGCCACGCCGCCCTCAGCCATCACGGTGTGTGCTTTGCCGAGAAGCGATTTGCAGATCACGCCCACGCTCGCGCCCTGGGCCAGGGCTTCAATAGCGGCGCGCAATCCTGCGCCCCCAGCCCCGATGATCAGGACATCATGCTCGCGCAGTTCATATTTTCCGTTGAATCGTTGTTCGTTCACAGTATTTTCAGGTCCCGAATGGCGCCGGTCGCAACCAGCCGAATGTAGAAGTCCGTCAGCCCGACAGAGATGAGGCTCGCCCAGGCAAACAGCATGTGCCGCTCGTTGAGGAAGCTGCTTAGCGTCCAGGCAGAGTGGCGTGCTCCCCCGCCGGCAACGCAGGAGAAGCAATCAAGCTTGCCGCCGATCAGATGGCGCAATGAGTGGCAGGACAAGGTGTACGAGGAGAGCAGAACAACGTTGACCAGCATGATGACTGAACCCAAGCCGACGTAGAAGCTGCCCTCAAACCAAAACGCCCGAATGGCGTCATACCAGAGGAAGCAAAGAAAGATGAAGGCAAGATAGAGAGCGTAACGGTGAAGGTTTTGCAGGATAAAGGGGAAGCGAGTCTCTCCGCTGTAGCTGCGGCGCCCTTCGCCTACTGCGCAGGCCGGCGGATCCCAAAGGAAGGCCCGGTACAGAGCCTTACGATAGTAGTAACAGGTTGCGCGGAAGCTCAGCGGGCCTCCTAGAATCAGAAATGCGGGAGAGAGGGGCCACCAGTGATGGTGGGGATCAATCAGGGGAGAGTAAAAGGGCGAGAGATAAGGGCCCCACTCATAAAAACCGCTCTCCCAGGCCCGCAACGTCGCATAGACGCTGAAGCCTCCCATCAAGACGATTACGGGCACGAGCTCCAACCACCATGCATCGCGCCGCTGTGTGCTGCCCAGACGAACCAGCGCCGGAGAATCCGCCAATCCTTCACCTCCGCAAAGCCCTATAGAGTAGTCAGAAAATAGGTTTTTGGCTAGTGCCTCGGGCGTTTTCTTTCAGGGTTCTTGTTTGACGCTCTCGGTGCGCGCCGGGAGTCCCGATGAATTTGCTCGCGTCTATTGCTTTTCCCTGGAGCTTGGAGCTGAGAATTTGGAGCTGTCTCCGAGGGTTGTTGGATCGGCATCTGGAGCATGCGGTGTCAGTTTCCGGATGATAAATTCCTGAATCAGATTAGCGACGGCAGTTGAGCCGGTCCTGATCAGCGCGTTTTCGAAGGTCAATGCTACTCCGCGATCTGTCTTTGGATAGTAGAGATTTGAGATACCGCCCGAGGCGAGGTTCCCGAGAATCCCCGAGTAATTAGGTTGCCACTGTTGGTTGTCGCCCTTGCAGATCACGGAACGCGAGATGGCATACCAGATTCGTGATCGCGTACTGCCAGTTCCCCTGTAGAAATAACGCGGATCCTGTTTCAGGAGCGATGGCAGTATGGCAGCCCCGATGAACGTGGCTGTAACACTGTCAGCATAGGATGCGCCGAAGCGCTTTCCATAACCTTGTGCGCCTTGCCCATATCCCCGGAGACGGCCATCGGCCTGCTCAACTCCGGCAACCGCCCCAGTCAGGGCGAAGTTGACTGGATCAATGGTCGTCTTCCAGGCCAGCTCGAATTTTTGCTTGGGGTTGAGAGGAACTGCATCGGGGATATAGCTGACATAGAAGTTGGGAACGAAGCCGAGCACGCGCTGCTTTTCCTGGACCTTGATCTGCTCTTCTGCTATTTCGGCGGGCGAGCCTCCAACCTGTACTTCAACGTGGACGGCGGGAACCAACGGGTTCCGCGGAGCAATGTAGACCTCCCCGGAATGCAAGATTCCAGAGGATGTTTGCGTCACGAAGCCCGTCGCCGCGATTCGAATCTGAAAGTCGCCGGGAACGACGTTGGCAAAGGAGTATTGCCCATCGCTGCCCGACAGCACTTCCTGGTTCAGGGATTGATCGTTTGGCGATTGACCCGGGCGTAAAAGTGTCACCCGGGCTCCGACGACAACGGCCCCAGTTCCGTCAACCACGGTTCCGCTGATGCGTCCCGCTAATTGCTGATCAGGCGCCTGCTCGCCGGCGGGCACATTTGTTCCCGGTGCTTGTACGGCAGGGGACTGCTGCGACTGGGACTGCGGCTGAGTCTGCGGCTGAGTCTGAGCCAAAACCGGAAGGCAAGACAGGATAGTCAGGCTGAGCCAAATTAAGCTTCCAAAACCACGAACTGAACCCGGGGCATTTCGCTTGCAACGATCCTTTTTCACAGAACCCTCACACTTGTCGTTATTTTATAGTAAAAGCGAACCGCAGAGGCCGCCGGGGAACGCAGAGGGAAATAAAAGCAGAAAACTCGCCGTAGATTACGCGCATCACGTTTTTTCACTCTGTCATCCTAAGCCGCGTATTTTGCGCGAAGGACCCCGAGGATGTCTGATTTGCCCATTGCCGCCGAAAGGCATTCTCTGAAGAAATTCTGCGTCCAGGCATGCTGGCGGACTTTCCGCTGCTAAGACGCCCCCCTTCGCAAACAAAAAGCGTGAAAGGGCAGCTATCGGCCACAGACGGCTCGAAAAAAAGCTTGCAAGAAAAAGCACTCCACTCGTTCCTCAGCTTAGAAGCAAGAGTTCCACCTGAAACCGGAGGACACCTATGTTGCGGTTCAGAGTTTTGCTTGCGGTTGTGGCGATCGTATTTTTCTGCCGGACAATTCCGGCGCAAACCATTGAGGTCAATGAGAAGGCAACACGCATCGAGCTGCACGACGCCGGAAGTCAGCTCATATTTCCTGTCCGGAACCTCTCTTCTGAAACCGTCCAAGCCCACTTAGGCATTGAGATCCTTGGTTCCGACGGAAAAGTCAGGGGGAAGACAGAGGAACAAGAAGCGATTTCTCCCGGGGCCAATCGAATCACAGTTCCATTTTCCTTCTGGACCGATACTGCCGACATGCAGACCCGGGATGCCCCCTGGGAGCGCCTGCGGTATACCTTCGAGTTTCAGGATGCAAAGCTTGCTCCCGTCTCCGGCGTTGTAGCCATCGCGCAAATCACACCGCAGCTGTTTGAGCTGAAAACCTGGAGGCCGCAATATGTCCTTGGTGATTCGGTCTATCGGGTTCGCGTTCACACGCAGCATCCGGTGACGCAGCAGCCTGTCGCCGGCGTCCAGGTGGAGGGGAAATTAGATTTTCACGACGATAAAGAGACCGTTCTTCACAGCAAGGCCGTCACCGACAAAAGCGGTAATGCAGTTCTGACATTCAGTATCCCCGATAATCAGCCTGCAAACGGGCCTGAACTCAGTGTCATCGCCACACGAGGCGGCTTTCAGCGTGAAATCTCTCCTGATGTTGATCTGCTCTATCTGGGCAACGCTCTTATCACCACCGACAAGCCAATTTATCAGCCCGGCCAGGTTTTGCACATGCGTGCACTCTTGGTGGCCGACTCCAAGCGAGTCAAGGCGAATGCCAATGTGATCGTGACGATCACCAATCCCGATCCAGACGACACGGTAATTTTCCGGGAGACGCTGCAAAGTTCCCGCTTTGGGATTGTGCATGCGGACTGGCAAATTCCCGAGAACCAGCAGCGGGGAGACTACAGGATCCAGGTAGTTCCGGCAGATGGTGACGACGCTCACCACTGGCGCGCAGAGGTTTTTGTAACTATCAGCCGCTATGAGTTGCCTAATTTCGTGGTGAACGTAAAGCCTGACAAGTCGTACTATTTGCCGGGCCAGAATGCCGAAGTCGAGGTGCGAGGCGACTATTTATTTGGAAAAGCGGTCAAGCATGGACACGTACGCGTCGTGCGAGAGGATAACCACCGATGGAGCTACACAGAACAAAAATGGGAGACCGAAGAAGGCGATGAATATAAGGGCGAATTGGATTCGAGCGGCCACTTTACGGCACACATCAATCTGAAAAAGGAAGAAGACGACCTGTCGGGCGATGATTACGCGCGCTTTAACGATCTGCATTTTGCCGCCTATGTCACGGATGCCACAACCCAGCGAACAGAGCAGCGGCGCTTCGACTTGCGTATCACACCATACGCCATTCACGTTTACTACATTCCAAGTGGCGGCCAGCATGAAGACCTGCCGTTGAATTTCTACCTTTCAGCTCAATATGCGGATGGCAAGCCCTGTCAGTGCGAAATTGCGATTCAGCGGTATTTCCAAAAGAATACGGTCGCGGAACAGCAGGAGCAGTACTCGCCGTTGACCAAAATCACCACCAATCGTTATGGGTTGGCCCGCGTTGTTGGTCTGAAGTTACCGCAACTGGAGGAAGATTCATCCGACTTGGGGTTGATGCTGGAAGCGCGCGATAGCCACGGCGTGTTTGGACGCCACCAGGAACGGACCAGCTCCCAGGATGAAGATGTCATCCGCATCTCGGCCGATAAAGCCCTGTATCGCGAGGGAGAACCGGTCAGCATTCAGATTGAGTCTAGCTTGAAAACAACGGCCTTGGTAGTTGAGGTCCTGAGCCATTCCAAGCTGATTGAGACAGAAGTTGTTCATTTGCGAAACGGCCGGGCCTGGCTCACCATCCCCTACTCTTCGCAATTTCAGGATGATGTGCAAATCACCGCGTACGACATGTCAAACAGCTCTTATGGTTATTGGGGGCTTCCCTTCGGCTCGCGCACAGTGCTTTATCCCAAGAAGCACGAATTGAACTTGAGTGTACGGTTGGGAAAGGCCGTGTTTCGTCCAGGAGAAGACGCCCAGGCCGATCTTCATGTGCAGGGTCCGAACGGCGAGAACGTTGAGGGCGCCCTGGCGCTGGCCATTACCGATAAAGCTGTTGATGCCCGTGCCCGGACTGAGCAAGATTTCAGCTCTGGAGGGAATTTCTGGTCTGGTTACGGCTATTGGTTTGACCGGGAAGATATCGCCGGGTTTCGCCGCAGTGACCTGGACAAGGTGGATGTAAGTGAGCCGGTGCCCGCCGATCTTGATCTGCTGGCCGAGGTCTTGCTTCGCAATGAATCATCGTGGGAGGGCCGTCCGAATACGGATACCAGCGGTGAAATGGAAAACCCCGCATCTGTTTTCCAAGCAGAGATCCATTCCAGGATTCTCTCGATAGCCACTGCCTTGAACCAACGCGTTGAGAAGGATCGCACATATCCCAGGGACGAAGAAACTCTCAGGCGCCTTTTGGCAGATGCCGGATTAAAACGCGAGGAAATTCGTGACCCGTGGGGAACAGCCTATCGGGCGCGTTTTTACTCGGAACGTGAGTTCGACAAGATGGTTTTCGTCAGTGCCGGGCCGGATAAGACCTTCGGTACAGCCGATGATTTTGAAGTGGAACCGATCTCCTGGCCCTATTTCCGCTCCTATGGCGAGGCCATCGATCGAACGGCAGAGCAGTACCAACAGCATGCCGGCAAATGCATTGTTGATGAAGCAACCTTGAAAAGCGAACTGCGAAACCAGGGTATTGACTGGGGGAAGGTAAGAGACCGATGGGGACAGCCGTATCGTCTGGAATTTGGTATTGAGAGGCGTTTGTGCACCATCGGTATCATAAGCGGAGGGCCAGACAAGGTCTATCGGTCCAAGGCATATTACGACTACGACGACTTTAGATTGTGGACTTCCAGAGTAGATTATCTCGGCGATCTCGAGGCCCAAATAAGGACCGCCATTGCGAATTATTATCGCGACACCTCCATTTTCCCGGAAAAGGAAGACGACCTGGCGAAAGCCCTTTCGGCAGCGGGACTGGATATGAACAGCAACAAAATGCGCGATCCCTGGGGCATGCCCTACTACCCGGTGTTTGAGCAGAACGCGATTTACACCGATCGCATCCTCGTCAAAGTGGCTTCCGGTTCCCGGCAGGAACAAAGCAAGCCGGTCACTACGCACCTCATGACCGTGCGCTTGCGCAGCAGCGGTTCGGACAAAGTAAAAGGAGACGCTGACGATTTTGAGCTGGTGCAGTTTTCCACCACTGTTTCCGAGCAATCGGCAAACGATGTTGTTCCGCAGCCAGTACAGGGCAAGGATAAAGTCGTATTCACGGACGAAACCGGAGCCATTGCCGGGATGGCGACAGACCCTTCCGGTGCGATCGTTGCCAATGCAGTCGTGACTGCTGTCTCCGACACAACCGGGGTCGAATTTAGAGCTACCACGGATGCGCAAGGACAATACTCGCTGACCTCACTGCCTCCAGGAACTTATGTCTTGCGATGTAATAGTCCGGGATTCAAGCTGCAACAAGTTAACGGTGTTGTTGTGCTCGCCAAAAGCGTTACGCATATAGACATGACATTGGATGTTGGAACTACGGCTGAAACTGTGGAAGTGACGGCCGCGGCGCTTCAAACGAACACAATGATCTCCGCAGCGATGGCCGATGTCAAAAAGGCCCCGCTTCCAGGCCGCAAAGCTGCTGAACTGGCTGCGATCAATCCTGGTGTAATGGCGTCGCCAATTTCAACTCCACGATTACGCGAATACTTTCCGGAGACGCTGCTGTGGCAGCCCGAGCTTATTACCGATAAGAGTGGACATTCGCACCTGAAGTTCAAGCTGGCCGACAACATCACCTCATGGAAGCTGTCGGTGTTGGCCTCGGATGCCAACGGCCAGATGGGCAGCGCAGAAAAAGAATTCACCGCCTTCCAGCCCTTCTTCGCCGATCACGACCCGCCGCCGGTGCTGACCCAGAACGATGAAATTTCGCTGCCCGTGGTGTTGCGCAATTACCTGAATAAACCACAACGGGTAAATGTAGAGATGAAAACCGAACCGTGGTTTACATTGCTGGGTGCGGCAAGCCAGCACGCTGATGTTCCCGCGGGCGATTCTACAAATGCAATCTTTCCCTTCCGCGCTATCACCGCCATACACGATGGCAAGCAACGTGTTACTGCTATCGGCAGTGATGCCAGCGATGCCATTGAACGCAAGGTCAGCGTGCATCCTGACGGCGAAGAGAAGGTCATTACTCAAAGCCAGATCTTCTCTAATCATGCGCAGTTCAGTGCGGCATTGCCTGATTCCGTTATTCCCGGATCGGTACACGCAGAACTGAAGATTTATCCCAATCTCATGGCGCATGTGATGGAGGCGATCGAAGGAAGTCTGGAACGGCCATACGGGTGCGGCGAGCAGACCATCTCTTCAACCTATCCCAACCTCCTGGTGTTGCGTGCCTATAAGGCGCAAGGCATCGAAGGGCCGAATGCTGCGCTGGCCAGGCATTTTCTGCAAACCGGCTACAATCGGTTGCTTTCTTACCGCTCGGGCGACGGGTTTGCCTACTGGACCAAAGAAGAGCCGGATTTTGCTCTTACTGCTTATGCCATCCAGTTTCTCAACGATGCCAAAGAATTTATCGCGGTGGATGAGGGCGTTATCTCTGCCGCACAACTTTGGCTGCTGCAGCAACAGGGAAAGAATGGCGCGTGGATCTCCACCTATACGTTTGCAAATGATGACTACAAAACCTGGTATGAACGTTCAACTACGTCTTATGTAACCCGCATACTGGCGCAGACCCTCAGCGACGAAGAGAAAAAACAGACACCTTCGCCGACGAACTTGTTGGGACACCTGCACTCAGCGTTTGATTATCTTGACAAGCATGTGCAAGACACCGATGAGCCCTATTTCATCGCCAACTACGCTTTGGTTGCGTCTGCCCTGGGAGAACAAACCGCCGCGGCGCAGGCGCGTACGCGTCTGCAATCACTGGTGCATAAACGCGATGGAGAAGCTTATTGGGAGCTGCAACGCAATACGCCATTCTATGGATGGGGCACGGCGGGCCAGGTGGAGACAACGGCTTTGGTTCTGCGCGCACTTGCGCAGGATGAGAATCACGCGAATCCTTTATTGTTCGACGGGCTGCGTTTTCTTCTGCAGGAAAAAGACCGCTATGGTGTGTGGTACTCCGGCCAGGCAACGGTAAATGTACTTAAAACTCTCATTGACCTGACCGATATATCCGGAGCAATAAACAAGGGAGAGAATCCGGCAGAAATAAAGGTCAATGGAAAGACAGCGAAAACCATCACCATTCCTTCTGGAAAAGAAATTGTGAGTCCTATCATCGTTGATCTCTCGGAATTCTTTTCTCCGGGAGAGGACCAGGTAGAACTCACAGGCACGTCCGATGCGGCGCGCTCTTCGGCGCAACTGGTTTCTACCTACTATGTTCCCTGGTCCGCATCAACCGCCGGCAAAGGCATGGATGAAAAGCACGGTGATTCCGACATCCTGCACCTGTCGGTGCACTACGACAAAACCGAAGCCAGGATCGGCGAAGAGATTCATTGCCAGGTAGACGTGGAACGCATCGGCTTCCGTGGCTATGGCATGATGCTGGCGGAAATAGGCTTGCCTCCGGCAGCAGATGTAGATCGCGAGTCCCTCGATAAAGCCATCGAGAACGCCGGATGGAGCCTCAACCACTACGATGTTCTTCCTGACCGTCTCGTCGCCTATGTGTGGCCGCATTATGGCGGAGGCGCAACCCACTTCGAGTTCGCATTCCGCCCGCGCATGGGAGAGGTAGCGCAGACCGCGCCTTCACTTCTGTATGATTACTACAATCCGGAGGCGCGTGCTGTGGTAGAGCCAACAAAGTTTGTTATCCACTGAGGAAAATAATCACGCGTTAATATCAATCCGCCTGCCGCGTCATATATGTTTTAGGGGACGCCCCTCGTTCCGCACAAAACTCGATATACTTCTAGAGATACCGCAGACCTTTAGAGCAGGAAATTCGTATCCCAGCACGGGCAGGAGTCCTCGATGAGACGAACCCGCATCAACCTCAAAGAGCCGGCGATGGTTGCGCTGGAGACCATGCGCGCCCACAAGCTGCGGTCGTTTCTGATGCTGCTGGGCGTCATTCTTTCGGTGACAACCTTGATCGTGGTCATCTCACTCATCGAGGGCATGAACCAGTATATTGCCGACCATGTGGCCAACATGGGGGTCAACGTCTTTCTGGTCAACCGCTTTCCTATCATTACCTCTTTAGAGGAATTCGTGAAAGCCCAGCGGCGCAATCGCAAGATAACCTGGGATGACTACGAGTTCTTGCGCGACAACATGAAGCAGGCCAAGGCGGTCGGCGTGCAAGTCAATACGCTCGGCAAAGTGCGTTACAACACCGAGAGCCTGGAAGACGTGGAGATCCGCGGCGTGACCGCCAACATCAGTCAGATGGATGTGGAAGAGCCGGCCACGGGCCGCTATGTCTCCGACCTGGATAACGACCACCGCACTCCGATTACCATGATCGGCTCCGAAGTCGCCAACCGGCTCTTTCCCAATGTGGATCCCATGGGCAAGGAGATCATGATTGATGGCAATCCGTACCAGGTGGTGGGAATTGCCAAGCCCGTGGGCAACGCCTTCGGGCAATCCCAGGACAGCTTTGCGTACATCCCTATCCAGACATTTTTCAAAGGCTACGGAAACCAGCGCAACCTCACCATCAACGTGCAGGCGCCTGCCGCCGAATGGATGAATCGTACAGAGGAAGAGGCGCGCACCATCATGCGCGCCCGCCGCCACCTGGCGCCCAACGACCTGGATAACTTCGGCATCCTCGCTTCGGATTCCGTCATGGAGCTTTGGAACAACATCACCGGGGCAATTGCCAACGGCATGGTAGGAATTGTTTTCGTATTCGTACTTGTAGGTGGAGTCGTGATCATGAATGTCATGCTGGCCAGCGTGACCGAGCGCACCCGCGAAGTGGGCATCCGCAAGTCGCTGGGGGCCCGCCGTTCAGATATCCTTTTGCAGTTTCTTGTAGAAGCATCCGTCATGAGCGCCATCGGCGGGGCCCTGGGAATTCTGATCGCCTATTTGCTCACCCTACTGGGGCGTCTGGCTTCGATTCCCATGTCGGTGCCCATTTGGGCGGTGCTGGTTTCGTTGCTCATTTCAGCCGGTGTTGGATTGTTTTTCGGGATCTATCCGGCAAACAAGGCCGCAAGGTTGAATCCCATTGAGGCGTTGCGCCATGAGATCTAGAGCACATTTTCTGCGCTTTGAATTGGGTGAAAACACCCGCATGGCGCTCAAAACCCTGCGCGAAAACAAATTACGGTCTTTGCTGACCGTAATCGGGGTGGTGATGGGCGTCACCACTTTGCTTTCCGTTTCTGCCATCATGGTAGGGCTCGATCAGGACATGCGGGCCTGGCTGCAGAATTTCGGCCCCGACACTCTTTTTATTTACAAATTCACGCCTGGCATTCACATTGGCCGGCTCAGTGCGGAAGAGCGCTCACGCAAGCCGTTGACCTACGACGACGGCATGGCCATCATGGAGCAAGCGCCGGCCGTCAAGACCTTAACCATTGGCATCTTTCCCCGCCGCGGTGGTATTCACACTGCCCGTTACCAGGGACACGAGGTCAATGGCGTGAACCACAACGGCAGCTTGTCTTCGTATGAAGACGTATACAACATCAGCATCGCGAAGGGCCGCTTCTTTTCCCAGGCGGAGGATGAACATCGCGCCGACGTGGTGATTATTGGCGCCGACCTGGCTGATACTTTCTTCCCGAATACGGACCCGCTCGGAAAAACCATTCTTGTGGATGCGGTTCCATATGAGGTCATTGGGGTGGAAGAGAAACGTAAAGGGCAGTTCTTTAAAAATCAATCGGCCGATCAAGGGGCGGTGGTGCCTTATCACACCTACGAGAAACACCATCCGGTTGATAATGACAATTTCATCGCGGCTTTGCCGTATCCGGGCATGAAGGCGGCGGCGGAAGACGAAATTCGCGAGGTGCTGCGCCGCACCCGCAAGGTGCCGTATGACAAGCCCGATAATTTTGGCATCTCCAGCGCCGATGAGATTGCAACCCAGTTCCACCAGATTACCGGCATGGTGGCCCTGGTCACCTTCGTGATCAGCTCCATCGGCCTGATGATCGGCGGCGTGGGCGTGATGAACATCATGCTGATGTCGGTCACCGAGCGCACCCGCGAAATTGGCGTGCGCAAGGCCATCGGGGCGCGGCGCCGCGACATTGTTGGCCAGTTCCTGGCGGAGGCCATTACATTGACCGGAGCGGGCGGCATGATCGGTGTGATCATCAGCTTAACCATCAGCCTGCTCCTCAACCTATTCCTGCCGAAGGTGCCTTCCTCGGTGCCTATGTGGGCGGTGGTGACCGGCGTGCTGGTTTCCATGAGCGTGGGGCTGTTTTTCGGGATTTACCCCGCAGTCAAAGCTGCACGGCTCGATCCGGTAGAAGCGCTGCGCTACGAATAACAGTCCTCAGTCCTCTGGGATTGGTTAACCACAAAGGACGCAGGAACGCTGGGGTAGGTTTCACTCAGAACTGCTGTTCCCCAAGTCCGCCCAGCACGCTGTTGGGATCCATTTCCACGAACCGGATCTCTGAGCCGGAGAGCACATAGAAGTGGAAATTCGATGTGGTGTTGTTGGTTTGGTCGGTGATCGCGGCTGTACCGCGTCCGGTGCTATCGATTGAATAGGCGCCGGAGAACGGGTCGTTGGGAGTCAGGCCTCCGAGCAGGTTTTGATCTTCTGTGCCGCTTAGATTTCCGGAGCCATCAGAGAAAAGCTGGCCGGAGATAGCCGTAGTGCCAAATGTACCGTCACTTAACAGCAGATCAAAGTTGCCCTGGAGGCTGGCATTAGAGAAGCTGGCCGGGGTTTGTTGCTCGGCTGTGCCGGTAATCACGCCGTCACTATCCACGTACAGGAAATAAGCCGTGGTCGGCGAGATTTGGTAGAAAACGTAGTCCAGGGGTGTAGTCCCGGCGGTGAACGTGGTCTGGCCGCGGCCCGAGGAGGAGTCGGCAGAGTAGGTGCCGCTGAATGCCAAACCATCAGCAATCGTTCCACCAATGTTGGCGTCCAGGACGCCATTGGAAATGTTCCCGGCCCCATCAGCATTCATGATTCCGCCGGCAGCGAACGGCTGGAAGTCCATGTTGAATGAATCAGTGGAGAATATGCCGCTTTGCGACAAGACGTAGTTGCCCTGGAGTGCGGCATTTCCCAAGTTTCCGCTTTGCTGCGTGGCTGAGCCGACCATATCGGGAGCCGGATCCAGCGATACAAAGAGCGCCTGGTTGCTGGAGACCATATAAAGAGCAAAGTTGAGGGTATTGCCAAGGGAGTCATTCAATGTCATTAATCCTCGGCCGTTGCTCGAGACCGAGTAAGAACCGCTAAGGGTACCCGATCCAATGGTCCCGGCATCATTGAAGTCTTCGTTGCCACTGGTTACGTTGCCGGCGCCATCGGCGTTGAATTGGCCGATCAAGGCAAGAGGGAAGACCGCGCCTGTGGAATCCTCATCGAATCCGCTCACGGAAAACGCAAATGGACCGTTGAGTGAGCTGGTGTGGAAAGAGGTAGGATCCTGTTTCTTAAGAATGCCGCTGGCCACCGCTAATTGATCGAATTGCGTGATTGCGCTGTCGCCATTTACGGTGAGCGAAAAGTTGAAGGTCGTCGTACCGAATGTACCGGTGATGGAGGCTGAACCCCTGCCATCAGGACCAACCGAATAAGTGCCGCTAAACGTCTGGCCAGAGGAGATGGTTGGCGGAAATGAACTGGTCACTAAATCTTCCAGACCATTGATCAAATTGCCCTGACCATCGGCCTGAAAACTTCCAGCGGCTACAAGTAAATTCCCCGAGTTAAGGTCGGTGCCATGAAACGAGAATGCGTATCGGCCATTAAGATTTGCGTTGGAGAAAGTCACCACAGTCACAGTGCCCGTGCCCATGATTGCGTTCTGCGTGGCTGTGATGGTTGCTGAGCCTCCGACTTGCAAGCCCGTTGCTACACCGGAAGAATTTACGCTCACTGCTGCCGAGTTGTTCGAACTCCAGGCTGCGGTTGCGGTGATGTCCTGACTAAACCCGTTGTTAAACATTCCTACAGCAGTAAATTGCTGCGAGCTGGTGTAAGGAATCGTCGTGCTGGCAGGCGTGACCTGGATGCTGGTCAATACGGGCACGGTTACGGTCAGAACAGTGGAATCATTGTGGCCGCTGAAGCTGGCCGAGATCGTAGTTGTGCCTGGCGCCTGGGGCCTGGCGAGGCCGGAGGCGTCAATCGTGGCAGTGGAGGAGCTGGTCGAACCCCAGGTCGTGGCCGCGGTAACATCTTGCGTGCTGTTATCGGAGTAGGTGGCCGTTGCCGTAAACTGCTGATTCAATCCGGTGGGAACCGAAGGATTGACCGGCGTGATGGCGATGGAGCTGACTGGTAGATTGGGAACCACAGTAATCGTGGTTGATCCATGAAACGGGCCTGAATCGGCGCTGATGGTTACAGTTCCCGGTGCGACAGGAGTCACAAGACCTGCGCTCACAGTAGCAACGCCAGGATTGCTGGACCTCCAGGTGGCGGCGTTAGTGAGATCTTTGCCGCCTGCGCCCGTAATCGAAAGAAAATCTCCTGTTGCTGTAAGCTGTTGAGTTGTACTTGAAACGACCGTACCGTTGGCCGGTGAAATCTGGACACGAAATGGACCCGATGCTGCAAAAGACAAGGTTGTTAAAAACAGAACTATTCCACGACTGAGGGCGCGCATAGAAGGGCCTTGGGTTCCTTAAATGAATTTTGGGGGTTGCAACCATGATATCAAAACCCTAGGTCGCTTGTGATGTTGCGTCGCTTTACAAAACTTAATGTTGGGATTCAACCGCAGAGAACGCGGAGAAACGCGGAGGAAAGCCGAGTGGAGATGAGCTCGCGGCGAAGAGTGTTGCTGAGTATTGTTGTGGTGGCATTCTTGCTTCGTCTTCTAGTTTTGACCTTGGGGCATACCTACCGTTTTTCTCCGCGCGATGAGAACTTTGGTTTTGGCTGGGAGACCGGACGCATTGCCCGCTCCATCGCCCAGGGTGAGGGATTCAGCTCTCCCATGCAGGGACATACCGGCCCGACGGCATGGATTGCGCCGCTCTATCCATATTTTCTGGCGGGATTGTTCAAGCTCTTTGGGGTCTACTCCAATACCGCTGCCTGGGTTGCGCTGGCGGTGAACAGTTTGTTCTCGGCGCTGACCTGTGCAGTCTTATATCTATTAGGGGAAGAGCTATTCAGCTCGACCGTGGGGCTATGGACAGCATGGATATGGGCATTTTCACCCTATGCTATCTACTGGCCGATCCGCTTTGCCTGGGAGACCAGCTTTGCAACATTTTTGCTCAGTGTTGTCTTCCTGATTGCCGTCAGGTTGGAGCGTAACAACCGCATTTCTTCCTGGCTGTGGTTCGCTTTCTCATGGGCGCTGATTGCGCTGAGCAATCCTTCGCTGCTGAGCTTTCTGCCGTTCTGTGGGATTTGGGTCCTCTATCGCCAGCACCGCGCAGGAACGATGAAACTGCACTACGCAGTCTTATCGGGATTGTTATTTGTTGGCTTGATCACGCCCTGGCTGGTGCGCAATGATCTGGTGTTTGGGAAGTTTGTGTTCATTCGCGACAATGCCGGCGCGGAGCTGCGTCTGGGGAATGGTCCGGGTGCGGATGGCCAATGGATGTCGTGGCTGCATCCCAGCAAAGACCAGGTGGAGTTGAAAAGGTACCGGAGCCTGGGCGAACTTGCCTACGTGCAGGTGCGCAAGCAGGAGGCGTTGCAGTGGATTTCACAAAACCGCGGGCTCTTTGCCGTCATTAGTCTCAAACGCGCCTTCTTCTTCTGGTTTGGGACCCCGCGCGCCACCGATTCCATTCTGGTTGACCTCGGCCGCGACCTGTTTTTTTCTTTGAATTCAATCCTGGCAATTTTTGGCCTGGGGGTGGCCTTGCGCCGCAACCTGCGGGGAGCGATGTTGTTTTTCTGGATGTTCCTTTCCATCCCGATGATTTACTATTTTACGTTCACACATCCCCGCTATCGCCATCCGATTGAACCGGAGATGCTGCTGGTAAGCGTTTATCTGTTTACGGCAGTGGAAATGCATAAAGCGGGAAGGCAATAAGTAATCGCCTGAAATTTACGATTTACGAAGTACGATTTACGATTTGTTTCAAAAAAGGCTTTGTGTCAAGCACGGCTTTAGAGCTTGCGGAAAAATCAGGTTTCTTGTCATTCCGACACGAAGTGGAGGAATCCCTTTTGTGCCGAAACTCCGCATTTGTCAGGGCGCGAGATTTTGTCAGTGCCACAACGATGTTTGCACTATCGTGGAAGAGCACGGCTTTTAGCCGTGCGTTAAGGGCTAAAGACCTAATTCATGAATCCATTGCCTGCGCAGTCACAATGTAAAACACTTTCCATCATTATTCCTGCTTATAACGAGAAGGAAACCATTCAGCGCGTTATCGAGAGCGTGATGGCCGTTCCTATCAAGCTGACGCGCGAGCTCATCATCGTGGATGATTGCTCCAAGGACGGCACGCGAGAGATTCTGCAGGAGCTGAAGCCGCCAGTCGGGGCCACCCTCAAGGTCCTCATGCACGACCGCAACCAGGGCAAAGGAGCAGCGATTCGCACCGGCCTGGAACACATAACCGGAGACATCGTGCTGGTACAGGATGCGGACCTGGAATATGATCCCGCTGATTTTCCCGCGCTATTAGAGCCGATTCTTTCAGGCAGGGCAGACGTGGTTTTTGGCAACCGCTTTCATGGCGGTACGCACCGCGTGCTTTATTTCTGGCATTACCAGGCGAACCTTTTTTTAACCACGCTATGCAACATGATTGCCAACCTCAATCTCAGCGACATGGAGGTGGGGTACAAGGTCTTTCGCACCGAGTTCATCAAGAAAGTAAAGCTGACGGCCAACCGCTTTGGCTTTGAGCCCGAAATCACCATTAAGGTCGCCCGCCTGAAGTGCCGGATCTATGAAGTGCCTATTTCCTATCACGGGCGTACTTACGAAGAGGGGAAAAAGATTACCTGGAAGGACGGGGTCGCAGCCTTGTATTTTCTGATCAGAATTGGGATTTTCGGCTAAGAACCGGTTTTTCACCACAAGAGACACAGAGACAGAGACACAGAGGAAGTGCGGTAGTGTCCTAATTTGACGCGTGGGCGGTCTTGTTGCATAAAGGAGAGCAAAGGAGAGCTCTGTGGGCGCAAAAGAGAAAATGAACTCGATTGGCCAGCCCGTGCCGGAGTTGCCGGTCGCTGATGTCGAACGCGCACAGCAGCATTACAGAGATGCACTCGGCTTTGAGATTGGATGGCTTTATCCAGGCAAAGAGATTGGGGCCGTGTCACGCGGTGGTGTGGCGATATTCTTTCGGAAGAGGAAGCCGCCGTTCGAACCTGCCGTTCACTGGGTGTTCGCTGAAGATATCGATGCGTCGTACCAGGAACTGAAGTCGTTAGGTGCGAACATCGTGGATCCTCTGGAAAAAAAGCCTTGGGGGTTGCGGCAGTTCACCGTAAAGGACCTGGACGGGAATCTCTTCTATTTCCACCATGACTAAACAAACGTCGCATTCAAATTAGGACACTACCCGAAGTGCGAATAACAGCATCTTCTTTGTACCATTGATATAATTAATAATTCTGCTCAGATTTTTTTATTCGGAGTATCAATCCAATGATTCGTTTCCTGCAAACCCCCGGTAAGGCGAAAAAGATCGTCTTAAGCGCAATGCTGTTAGTGATCTGTGTGGCCATGGTGTGGTACCTGGTGCCCTCCTCAGGAGGTGATTTCTCAACCAGCCACCCGGGCGTCCTGGCCACGGTGGGCGGCCAGGAGGTCAACGTCAGTGACATTCAGAAGCTCTCGCCCAACCGGGACCTTTTGGGGCCGGAATTCAACCAGGCTTTTAACGAGGTGGTTGGCGAAAAAGTCCTATTGATGGAAGCCGACCGCATCGGACTCAGGGTCACGGACGATGAATTGCGGGACGCCTTGCACAAGGGGCAATACGGGCAGATCTTTTTCCCCAAGGGACAATTCGTCGGAGAAGAGGAGTACACCAACATTCTGCGAGATCGGGCCAACACCACCGTGCCTGAATTCGAGAAAAACGTTAAGACCCAGTTGCTGCTGGGCAAGCTGCAGAAGTTGGTGACGGCCGGGGCCCAGGTCCCACTGGAAGAGGTGCAGCGCGAGTTTGTGAAACAAAACACCAGGGTGAAGCTGCAATACGCCATTATCAATTCGGATGAAATCGCCAAGACGATCAATCCGACCGAGACCGAACTCAAGGCTTTTTACGAGCAGCGCAAGGCATCGTATGCCACTGCCTTGCCGGAGAAGCGGAAGGCGCGTTACATCGCTATTGATATCAGCAAGCTTCAGAACCAGGTCAAAGTTTCTCCTGATGAGTTGCAGAGCTATTACAAGCAGCATATAGAAGAGTTCCGCCAGCCGGAGCAGGTAAAGGCCAGCCATATCCTCATCAGGGTGGCCAAGGGATCCGACGCCAAGGTGGATGAAGCAGCGCGCGCCAAGGCCGAAGATATTCTGAAACAGCTCAAAGCCGGGGCAAAGTTTGAAGAACTGGCGAAAAAATATTCCGAGGATACCGGTCAAAACGGGTTCCCGGGAAGCGCCCAACAAGGAGGTTCTCTGGGATGGTTTGGGCATGGTCAGATGGTGAAGGAATTCGACCAGGCTGCGTTCTCTTTACCTGTAGGCCAGATCAGCGGACTTGTGAAGACCGAGTATGGTTACCACATCATCCGGGTTGACGACAAACACGAAGCCCGCCTCCAGCCGTTGGAAGAGGTGAGGAGCCAGATTGAGCCGCAGGTAGCCGGTCTTAAAGCGCATCAAGAGGCTGATTCACTTGCCGCCGCGGTGACGAAAGAGGCCCAGATGCATGGGCTGGAATCCGCAGCAGCCAAGAACCATCTTAATATCGTGAACCAGGAGTGGTTTTCCCACAGCGATTCATTGACAGGCATAGGGAAGTCCTCCGATTTCATGGACGCAGCTTTTAGCGCCAAAGAGAAATCGCCTCCCAGCGAAGTGGCAACCGACAGCGGCTACGTGGTGTTCGAGATTACGGCGGTGCAGCCTCCGGCAGCTCCAACGTATGACGATGTTCGCAGCCAGGTTGCGAGCGACTACAAGAATGAGCAAACGGCGATGGGTCTGTACAAGAAAACCCAGGAGCTCGGCGACCGCGCCCATGTGCTGAAGGACCTGGCGCGCGCAGCCAAGGAGCTTGGCGCCAAGGTAGAGACCACCAGCGACTTCGTAGGACCGCAAGACCCGGTCAAAGGTTTGGGCAGCATGGGCGGGCAAGCCGCGGTTGCCTTCAGCCTGAAGCCGGGCGAAATCAGCTCTCCGATTCGCGCGGGCAGCAATGGAGCTGTGCTGACGGTGATCGAGCGCAAGGAGCCGACCCAGGCCGAAATCGAAAAAGGAAGCGACCAGGTCCGCGAATCGCTGGTGAACGAGAAACGCCAGGAGATGCTGGTACTCTACATTGACGGCTTGAGGCAGACCATGGAAAAGGAAGGCAAGGTCAAGGTCAACCAAAAGGAATTGGACCTTTATACCAAGCGCGCCGCAGCCCCGCAGCAGACCAGTCAAGGCCCTCTCAATTACTGAGCGCTGCTTTAGTGTAGAGCGCTATAGGAATGGAAGCTGGTTTCCAGTGCGCAGGCTGTGGCGAGTGGAACGAAATCGTTGTAGATGAATCTGCGGCGGGCCACCAGCAGTACGTGGAAGATTGCCAGGTGTGTTGCAAGCCTAATCTGCTTTCCGTTGAAGTTGATCGCAGCTCAGGTGAGTTGCGGATCACGGCAGAACTGGAATCGTAGAACTTTATACCTAGGGATTGTTTCAAAAATATCTTTCGCCTCGAACGCTAAACCGCAGGGGCTAAAGCCCGATTTTTTGGGGCCTAAACGGCACGACTGAAGTCGTGCCCTGATGCAAAATTTAAACTTATGCCATTTCAGCGTTCGAGCGGAATCCTGCTCCATCCAACTTCACTGCCCGCACGCGGCGGCATTGGTGACTTCGGTCCAGCAGCCCATGATTTTGTGCGCTTCCTTGGGCAGGCGCGGCAGGGCTTATGGCAGGTGCTTCCTCTGGGGCCAACCGGCGCGGGCAACTCTCCTTACAGCTCGATCTCAGCTTTTGCCGGCAATCCACTGCTGGTGAGTCTGGAGCGGCTGGCGGAGCGCGGATGGATTGACGCCAAGCACCTCAAGTCCTTGCCCGAGGCGGTTTCTGCCATTGACTACCAGCAGGCCGGCGCCGTCAAACTTCCCCTGCTGCAGTCCGCAGCGAAGAATTTTCTTCAGCAAGGCAACGATTCTGCCCGGCAGAAGTTCCGGCGATTTCAGGAAGAGAACCGCTGGTGGCTCGATGACTTTGCATTATTTGAAGTCCTGCGGCAAAAATACAAGGGGGCGCCATGGAACTCATGGGAGCGCGGCCTCGCGCGCCGCGAGGCTGAAGCATTGCAGAAGGCGAGAGCAGAACTCGGGCCGGAACTGGAGATTTCTGCCGCCATACAATTTGCCTTCTTCGAGCAGTGGCGCGCGCTGCGGCAGGCTTGTGCGCGGTATGGCGTCCGCATTTTGGGTGACATTGCCATCTTTGTCAGTTATGACAGCGCCGACGTTTGGCGCCATCCTGACCTTTTCTACTTGGATTCGGATCTGCAGCCTACGGTCGTGGCAGGCGTGCCGCCGGATGTCTACAGCCAGACAGGACAGCGCTGGGGGAATCCGCTGTATCGCTGGGATGTGATGCGGGCACGCGGCTTCGATTGGTGGATCCAGCGCGTGCGCTGGGCCTTAATGCAGTGTGACATTGTTCGCATTGACCACTTTCGCGGCTTCGAAAAATATTGGGAGATTCCCGCAGCCGACCCCACCGCCGTGAGTGGACTCTGGCAGCCTGGGCCGGGTGACGATCTCTTTCATGCTCTGCGCCATGCCCTGGGAGACTTGCCGCTGATCGCTGAAGATTTAGGTTACATCACACCCGAGGTGCATGCCTTGCGTGAGCGCTTCCAGATGCCGGGGATGCGCGTGCTGCAGTTCGGCTTTGGCAATCCGGGAGCACATTATTATCTTCCGCATCGCTTCCACAGCAACACCGTGGTTTACACCAGTACGCATGACAGCGACACCACGCTGGGCTGGTGGCGTTCCGGCGTTACAGACACCGAGCGGAGAGCGGTGCGTGCGTACTTCGGACCGAAAGTAGAGGAAGAAGTGCATTGGGCCTTTATCCATGCGGCTGCGTCCTCGGTTGCGGATCTATGCATTGCGCCGCTGCAGGACGTGCTTGGGCTGGGCAGCGAGGCGCGCATGAATATCCCCAGCCATGCCGACGGCAATTGGATGTGGCGATACCAGCCGGGTGCGTTGAGCCAGGAGGCCGCCGAACGCCTGGCTGCGCTGATAGCAATTACCGACCGTGATGCACATCTTGCAGGGGCTGGGCAGCAAGGGCAGGAAGAAGATTTTGCGGCGTAGGGCGTGGCCCGAAATCCCAGGTTAAGCCTCTGCGTAACTCAGCGTCCTCTGCGGTAAGGCTTTTGTCTTTGGCTAAGAGCTAAGAGCTAAGAGCTTCTTCCCAACTCTTGTTCGTGGTCCCATTGTGGTATCAAAGGCTTAACTTCTGAGAAAGTCTGGATTATCCTAAAGTCTCAAGGTGTATCCGGCACCACAATTCGAAGATGCACGAACAGATTTAGTGGCTTCAGTTGTCATCCCGACCGGCACAGGCCGCTGGCAACTGTCATTAAGACCCAAGCAAACAGGGGGGCCCCCGGTCACCGGCCCAGAGGTCCCCAGCCAAAATTGACTGCGCCAATTGAAAATGGCAACTGGCACAGGCCGCTGGCAACTGTCATTAAGACCCAAGCAAGCACGGGGGGCCCCCGGTCACCCGCCCAGAGGTCCCCAGCCAAAATTGACTGCGCCAATTGAAAATGGCAACTGGCAACAGGCCGCTGGCAGCTGTCATTAAGACCCAAGCAAACAAGGGGGCCCCTGGACCGATCTGCACAAATCAGCTTCGCTTCTGTAGGTGAAGCTTTCTAAGAACTGAGAACTATTTTCACGGTCCAAGCAAGCAAGGTATCCCCCAGGCTATTTCCAGCGATGCCCGTAGAGGGCTGCGCCTTTGGAGCGGGCGTCCACGCGGGCGAGGCGTCTGGCCATACCGGGCTTGAGCAGACGGATGTGGGGAATATCCACTAGGTATTCGGGAATGAACCAAATTGGTTTTTCCGTGGTCATCCAATTGCGTGCGTCGAAACGCGCCAGATTGACCGGCTTGGAATACGTCCGCATGGTGCGCTGACACCGCAGGTTGAAATAATCCTCGAAGTAACTCATCGCCAGCTCGCGCAGGCTGCGATAGACGGGCTCGCGGTAGCGGCATCCGGAATAATTCGACTGGGCCAGCGCACCCCAGTGACCGTTAATCTTGAAGACGGCTACCACGTGGTCGGTATCGTTCACCGCCTCAAAATCTATGACCAGCGGGGGAAATCCAATCACACGCAAAGCGGCGGCGGCGAAAATTGCGCCTTCCAGGCAGTGGCAGGTCCTCTCACGCAGCACCAGCCGCGGCGACCAGGCAGTGCCGGCGAGATGGTATTCCATGCCATCAATGAATTTTTGGATTCCAGCGGGAGTACGCAGCGCGCGCAAGGTGCGGAGTTCACCCGCAGTAAAACCGAAGTCAGGCAATCTAGGCAGGCTCCGTAAATAGTTTTTGAATCAGCAGGTCCGACGTGCTCACAATGGCAAACTCCTCATTCAGGCTGGCAAGAGCGATGTCATGCACCAATTCGGCTGAGTGACGGCGTCCGTCGGGTCCGATGCGGTCAAAAGTCGCGGTTGCATCCGAGGCGACGTACACTCTGAAGCCGAGGTTCGCGCCCATACGCACGGTGGAGGAGACGCAGTGATCGGTGGTCAGGCCGCAAACCACCAGTGATTCAATCTCCAGCTTGCGCAGCTCTTCTTCCAGCGGTGTTCCCATAAAACAACTGTTTACCCTTTTCGTCAATACTGGCTCGCCGGGAAGAGGCTGGATCTCCGCTTTCAAGGCGCAACCGTTGCGATCAGGATGCAGGGGAGAGTTAGGGTTCGTGGAAAGATGCTGGAAGTGGAAAACCGACGCTCCGCGTTCGCGGAAGGCAGCCAGCAATCGCGCAATCTGTTTTTCAGCATCAGGATTGTTGCGCTTGCCCCAAACTGGATCATCGAAACCCTTTTGTACATCCACGAGAATCAGCGCTGTTCGGGAAGTTTGCATGGCTATGTTGATGCCGCCGTTGGGCCTGGGGTTGAAGTTGGATTGGAAGGGCCGTTTGGACCGGAAGCCCCGTGCAAGAGTTCAATCAGCTCAACCGGAGAGTCGAGCAGAACATCTGGCGGAGTTGGCAGAAATGAATGAGGCGCAAATCCATAAGTCACGCCGCAGCTCCAGATGCCGGCGTTGCGGGCCGTAAGCACGTCAATATCAGAGTCGCCAATGAGGATGGTCTCTTCGGGCGCGCAGCCGCTTTCGTTTCGCAAGGTGTTTACGCCCAGCGGGTCGGGTTTTTTTGTGGAGAAACTATTGCCGCCATACACTTGAAAGAAAAAATCACCCAGACCAAGCGCTTTCACGATCTGCCGTGAAGGATTCACCGGCTTGTTGCTGAGTACGGCGAGCCGGCGGGGCGTGCCGTTCTTGTATGCGGAAATTTGCTGCAAGGCGGGCAGAATTCCGTCATAGACCAGGGTATGATCCAGCTTGTGCTCGCGGTAGTAGAGCAGGAAATATTCCAGGGCGCTGCTCAGGAACGCCTGATCGCTGGGATCGCCCAAAGCCCGGCGCACAAGCGTAGGAGCGCCATCCCCGACATAGCCGGCGATGGTCTCGAGCGGCAGCTCAGGCCGGTCAAAGTTCCGCAGCATGGCATTGATGGAATTGGCCAGGTCGAGGCGCGAATCCACCAGAGTGCCGTCAAGATCGAAGATCAGAAGCTTGAGCTTTTCCCGCGGGATGGGGCGGTTGAATTTGATCACTATCCTTATTTGTACCATGGGGAAGCCGAAGTGCGGATGGCAACACCCCGGATAAACGAACCAGAGTACAATCAATTTTTCAACTCTGAATTAAAAAATTTTTATCGGCCCAAAATTCTTTCCGCCCTTGCCGGGCCGATTTACAATAAAGGGTAACTTTAAGACTTTCAGAAGACAGTCCGGCACCAAGTTTTCCTTAAAGGATGATGATGGCCACTACGAAGGCAGAGCCGAAATCCTCAGCGGCGACCCAAATTGCGGAGGCCCCCTCCAGCAAAGCAGAAAAAACCTATCACGGACTTACCCGCAAACAGATCGTCGAGATCTATCGCTTGATGTTTCTCTCCCGCCGCATAGACGACCGGGAGATCATGCTCAAGCGCCAACAGAAAATTTACTTTCAAATCTCGGGCGCCGGGCACGAGGCGCTGCTGGTGGCCGCGGGCATGGCGATGAAAAGCGGCTATGACTGGTTCTATCCTTATTACCGCGACCGCGCCCTGGTGCTCACGCTGGGCATGACGCCTTACGAATTGCTGCTGGATGCCGTAGGAGCGGGCGAAGGTCCATCGGGTGGACGGCAGATGCCATCGCATTGGGGGGCAGTGAAGCTCAACATCGTGAGCCAGTCTTCACCCACGGGTACACAGCTTTTGCAGGCAGTAGGATGCGCCGAGGCAGGACGTTATTTTTCCCGGCATCCGGAATCCGCCAAAAAACATGATGGCGATTACCGCGCTTTCAAAGACGTGAAATTCTACGGAGACGAGGTGACCTATGTCTCCTGCGGAGAGGGCGCAACCAGTCAAGGTGAATTCTGGGAGGCATTAAACACTGCTTCCAACCAGAAATTGCCCGTGCTCTTTCTGGTCGAAGACAACGAGTATGCCATCTCGGTCCCGGTCGAGGTGCAAACTCCGGGAGGCAGCATCTCGCATCTCATCGCGGGATTTCCCAACTTTCATCTGGCGCAGTGTGATGGCACCGACCCAGTGGTGAGTTATTCGGTCCTCACGAAGGCAGTCGAGCATTGCCGTTCGGGAAAAGGCCCGGCGCTGGTGCATGGGAAGGTGATTCGTCCATATTCGCATTCGCTCTCCGATGATGAGAGGTTATACCGGCCCGAAGCAGAGCGGCAGAAAGATGCGCAGCGCGACCCCATTACGCGCATGCAGATGTTCCTGATCCGGGAAAATATTCTGGATGAAAACAGCATCAACAAGCTGGAAAAACAAGTCGACGAGGAGATTCAAGAGGCCACCGACCGCGCCCTGGCGGCAACACTGCCGGCCAGCGGCTCATGGAAGAATTTTATCTATTCGCCATATATTGATCCGGCTTCTTCTTCTTTTGCCACCGAACCCGTGCGCGAGGGTCCGGAAAAAACCATGGCCGATCTCATTAACCTTTGCCTGCGCGATGAGTTGCGGCGCGATCCGCGGGTCGTGGTTTTTGGAGAAGATGTTGCCGATTGCAGCCGCGAAGAATATCTGAAGCAAAAACAGGTGAAGGGCAAGGGAGGCGTCTTCAAGCTTACTGCCGGCCTGCAGCGCGAGTTTGGCTCCGAGCGGGTCTTCAACTCGCCTCTGGCTGAGGCCAACATCGTTGGCCGCGCCATCGGCATGGCTACGCGCGGACTTAAGCCCGTGGCCGAGATACAGTTCTTTGATTACATCTGGCCTGCGATGCACCAGCTTCGCAATGAGCTTCCCGTAATCCGCTGGCGCTCGAACAATAATTTTTCCTGCCCCATTGTGTTACGCGTGGCCATTGGCGGTTATTTGACCGGGGGCGCGATCTATCATTCGCAGAGCGGTGAGAGCATCTTCACCCATATCCCAGGATTGCGGGTCTGCTTTCCCTCGAATGCGCTTGATGCGAACGGGCTTCTGCGCACGGCCATTCGCTGTGACGATCCGGTGCTGTTCCTGGAACACAAGCGGCTCTACCGCGAACCCTTCGGACGCGCACCGTATCCCGGGCCGGATTTCATGGTCCCCTTCGGACGAGCGCGCATCTGGAAAGAAGGCCGCGACCTCAGCCTTATTACCTACGGCGCGGTTGTGCCGCGCGCGCTGCAAGCGGCACAGCGCCTGGAACGCGAGCAGGGTGTGAGCGTCGAGATCGTTGATTTGCGCACGCTCTCCCCGTATGACTGGGAGGCGATTGTCAGAACGGTGCGCAAGACCAGCAAAGTGATCGTGGCTCACGAAGATATGCTCAGCTTCGGCTACGGCGCGGAGATTGCCGCACGCATTGCCGATGAGCTCTTCGACGACCTGGATGCGCCCGTCCGGCGTGTGGCCGCCCACGATAGCTTCGTTGCCTATCAACCGGCGCTGGAAGATGAAATCCTGCCCCAGGCGGAGGATCTCTACAAGGCGATGGAAGAGCTGGCGAAGTATTGAGCGATCAGCAGTCAGCACTCAGCGTTCAGCCGGGATGGCCATCAAAATCGAGTATCGCTACGACTCGGGCGACGTTGATGAGGCCCTTCACGCGGTGCGTTCGCGTGCGTGGAAGAAAGCGCGGGTCAGGTTTCTTTTCATAACAGCGCTGCTTTTTCTCTGTTTTGCCGTTTTTCTTTGGCTGGATCCGCTCAATCCTGCACTGTTTCTGCTCCTTGGAATTTTCCTTGGAATGATGGCGGTTACGCTTGCGGCCTGGCTTCGGGCGAAGAGGATGAGCAAAGGGATCTGGAAGGCCTATCCTGTTATGCAATACAAGTTCACGGCTGAAATTGAGCCTGAATGCATTAAGACCACCTGCGATATCGCTTCGAGTGTGCGGCGGTGGGAGAGTTTTACCGGATACTTCGAGAGCGCCAACCTGTTCCACATTCAGGAAGGCTCACGCGTGCTTTGGATTCCCAAACGGGCTTTTGCCGGCGAAGCTGAAGTCAATCAGATGAGAGAATTGTTGCGGTCGAAGCTGAGTCAGACACCGGCATAGCGTGTGCGCTAGCCAATCTGGTGTTCAATTCTGATTCCTCGTTTTGCCATTTCCTGCAAGAACTTCTGCGCGGGCACGTCGGTTTCCTGCTTGATGCCGCCACGTTTGGTGATTTCGCCTGATGCCATCATCATTACTACGATCGAGGCCGGCCAGGCGGTGGTGCGCATCATGGCGGTCATTTGGGCGGCGGGATCGTAATAATCCACCAGGCTGTAGGAAGCCACGCTCCCGTTGCGGTGTGCTTCCACGCGCATGATGCAGATGTCAGGCGCGTCGCTGGTAAATTTCTCTACAAAGAGTTTGGCCGTCAGTTCACGGGGAGCGAGCTCGTTCTTGCCGATTTTCATCTTGCTGTTCGAGAAAAATCCCAGATCATAGAGCGAGCGAACCATGGCGTAGTGTGAGGGGGTGCGTAGAGTTTTCTCAAAGCACTCACCCACGCTTCCGGCAAAGGTTTCGGGCAAGGTTGATGTTCCCCCGGAAGTGTGGAAGGCGGTGAGTTTGTCAAAGCCTGCAATATGAAAATCTTCCGGCTCGGTCAGTGGCTCGATTTTTGCGATCTTGCCACCACGAAGCACCAGGGCGGGCTCCACGTATTCGTTGATCAATCCTTCGACCGAGAAAAGCAGTTGGTAATGAAAAGGCGGTTGAGGATCTTTGGGCAATCCACCGACATAGATTTTGAGCGCATCGGCTTGGCCTCCGATCTGGCGCATCAGCTCTCCGCCCAGGATAGAAGCCATGCCGGGTGAAAGTCCGCAGTCAGGAGCAATGGCCACACCCCGCTTGTGCGCCTGACGCCCGAGCGCGTATTCCTGGCGGACAACAACATTGTTGCCGCCAAGGTCTGCGAAGTGGCACTTAGCTTCGATGGCGGCTTTGCAGAGTCCAAGATTATAAAAATAGGGAACTGCCGAAAGCACAGCATTGTGGCCACGCATGAGTTTCGCAGCAGCAGAGTGGCTGGCGGCATCAATCTTGGCGGGGCGAATCTTTTTACCATCGGCCAGTTTGTTCAGCCGCGTGGCTTGGCGTTGCGCGCGTTTGAGATCGCAATCAGCCAGTGTGACCGTCTCAACCAGTGGCGAACGCGCCATATCATAGGCCGCCGCCGAACCCATCATGCCTGCACCGATGACAAGAAGTTTCATGGTCTCCAGATTATCGGAAGAACGGGATTTTCACCACGGCGGCACGGAGGCACGGAGAAATGCTTACCGCGGATTTCACGGATCACGCGGATTTAAGCAGCAGAATGGTAAGCATGGCAGAATTGTATCCGGTATGCTCTATTGAGGAGATGAAACTATGCGATGGCTTTTGCATTGGTTATTCAGCGCCGTCAGTTTGCTGGTCGTGGCGCATTTTGTCCCGGGATTTTACGTAAAAGGTTTTCTTTATGCGCTGCTCGCCGCTGCCATCATCGGGCTGGTGAACGCAACCCTAGGATTATTTCTCAAAATCATAACCTTCCCGATTACTATCATCACGTTTGGCCTGTTCCTGATCGTGATTAACGCGTGCATGCTGAAGTTTGCCAGCTTCTTTACACCGGGTTTCGTGGTGCAAGACTGGTGGGCGGCGTTGTGGGGAAGCGTGATCTTGAGCGTATTGCATTTTATCTTCCGCCTGCTTACGCGCAAGGAAAAAAAGGACAGTGATTGATTGCGCGACTAAGGTTGTTTTTTCGGATGGGGGCTGTCACTGCAATGAAAATTCGTCAGGAGTCCACTCTTTGAAAACTGTCCTGACTTTTTCCAGGGATATTCCTTTTTTCGCGAGCAGTTCGGCAGCGGCCGATTTCTCCCGGAGAATGCCAAGAAGCAAATGCTCTGTCCCAATATGTTTGTTCGACAGAGCATCGGCTTCCATCGTTGTATAAGCGAGTATTCGTTTACTGGCATTATCGAGAGGAAGATCGGTGTCTTTGGGCAAGGCTGGGCGAACCTCTGCATCTCGTTTTATTTCACCTTCGAACCAAGAATCCCAATCGAGCGAGAGAAATGAGCGCACGGGAGTATTTTGGTCAAAGATTAGACCCAGTAACAGATGCTCTGGGCATATCGCCGATGCTCCGAGTTGCTGAGCATGCCAACGGGCGAAGAAAATCACGCGACGGGCGCTCGGGGTATATCTCGGAAAAACCGGAGTTTTTAAAGGCGGAATCTTTTTGCGTGTCAAATGCGTAAATATCCAGAGCGAGGCTACCATCACGACGACTATCAAAATGGGGTACATAAACTTGAGTCTCTTGTAACCTTATAACAGCCTGAAAAATCCTCCATGAAGCAGACCGATCATTTTCTCAACTTGAGAAAAGCCTCGACCGCATTCTTATATTTGTCCCCGCCGACGATGGCGCAATCCTCGTGACCTGCGCCCTCGATCAACACCAGTTGTTTCGGACCTGTTGCCACCTGGTAGAGCTGTTCGCTCATGTGGAAAGGGGCGAGCTCATCGCTGGTGCCATGAATGAACAGGATGGGAATTTTAATAGAAGGCACTTTCGAGAGTGAATCGAATTTCTGTGTCAGGAGTAAATGGATGGGAAAGAAGGCATACACATGCTGGCGCCGAGACATGTCTTCAATCGAGGTGAACGTGCTCTCCGCGATCAGGCCGCCAGCTTCGGGATGGTGCGAGGCCAGATCAATGGCAATTGCGCCTCCGAGGGAATGGCCGTAGATGATGATCTGCTCGGGCTTGATTTTTTGCTGGTTCACAAGGTATTGCCATGCGGCTTCGGCATCCTCGTAGACCCTGGCTTCGGAAGGGAAGGGACCGGTGCTGCGGCCGTAACCGCGGTAATCAATAATAAGGACCGATGCCCCAAAGTTGCGCAGACGCACCGCATGTTCAAGGTTGCTGGCGATATTGCCACCATTACCATGCAGGTAGAGCAGCACACGGTTGGAAGAAGAATTGGGCAGCCACCAGCCGTGCAGCTTTCCGGGTGACGAATTTCCCGAAGAAGCCAAATTTTCCTGCGTCGAGAAGGGAACTGGGACCCAGGCATCCTGAAAGGGGACCCGGAACGGTGCGGGAGTGAGGTAGGTAGCGCCGCTGGGGAAGAATATGAAGTGTGCCTGATCAAACCACAAGACGCCGCAAAGGCCTATGTAGAGAAGCGAAAGACCGATTGCCAATCCACGAAAAATTCGCTTGAGAGATATTCGCGGAGGTTTTGCGGAAACAGGGGCGGGCGCCGCAGACTGAGTTTCAGATAAAGGGCGCATGAGTTGTCGTTATCCCATGCCCAGGTCGGCAGGCGCTTCCAGCGGTGTGCCGCAGACCCGGCAGATTACAGCGGAACAGTCGCCGCAGATCAGCGGATCGGTGACTTCGCACGCACACGTGGGACAGTACAGCGGAACCGGTTCAGATGCTGATGACATGATGCGATGGGGAAACTGTAGCATAAAACTATGGGGAATGTTTTTCGCGCTGGCCTGCTTTTTGAAGTGGAAAACCAGGGTGGAAATTGGAGGAAATTTGAAGATGTCAACGGAGCAAGGTGGCTTTGATTTAGAATCCTGCATTCTGCTCAAGGAACCATCTGTGACTCGACGGCCACCATCGCAATCGCTGCGAATTGCCATAGATACCGGCGGGACCTTTACCGATTGCGTCTGGCTGGAGCAGGGCCGTCTGCGCTTACGCAAAGTATTCTCCACGCCGGCAGATCCTTCACTGGCCATTGCACAGGCGGTGTGGAAGATTGCCGGTGAGCGAGATTTTGTTCTGCTGCATGGCACCACCGTGGGGACCAATGCTTTGCTCGAGCGCAAGGGCGCGCGGGTGGCCCTGGTTACGACCAAGGGATTTACCGACATCATTGAAATCGGCCGCCAGGCGCGTCCTAAGCTTTATGATTTCTTTTTTGATGCGATTCAGCCCCTGGTCCCATCGGACTTGCGTTTTGGCGTGGCGGAGCGGACAGATTGCACGGCGAAAATCCAGCAAGCCCCTGATGCCGGCGCGCTGAAGGAGCTTGCACGCAACATCGGGAAGAGCAAAGTTGAAGCCATAGCCATCTCGCTGTTGTTTTCATTTGCCAATCCAGCCAATGAGCAGGCCATCGCCACGGCACTTGAACCCCTGGGCCTGCCGCTGTCACTTTCCCATAAAATTCTGCCCGAATTCCGCGAGTATGAACGCGCCAGCACGGTGGTGATGAACGCTTATTTGCAACCGGTCATGCAGCGCTATCTGCAACTTATAAGACAAAGACTGGCGAGTGACAAAAGTGCGAGCGAAGCTGGGGCCAGCAAAACGAAAATTTTTGTGATGCAGTCGAGCGGAGGCATCACGGCGCTGGAGTCGGCGGCGCGGGAGCCGGTGCGTACGGTGCTCTCCGGACCAGCCGGAGGCGTGATGGGAGCGGCCTCCATGGCGCGGCGCAGCGGCTTTGAGCGGATTATCGCGTTTGATATGGGCGGCACTTCGACCGATGTTTCTCTAGTAGACGGCGAGGCGCGACCGGCAACGGAAGGCACGGTTGCCGGACTTCCGGTGCGGGTTCCCATGCTGGATATTCATACCGTAGGCGCAGGCGGAGGTTCGCTGGCGCGCTTTGATTCTGCCGGAGCGCTGCGGGTGGGGCCGGAGTCGGCTGGGGCCGATCCTGGGCCGATCTGCTACGGACGCGGCGAGTTGCCTACGGTCACCGACGCCAATCTTCTTTTGGGAAGATTGCGTCCCGAGCAGTTTCTTGGCGGAGATTTCTCACTCGACCTCGAGCGCACGCGGAAAATTACAGCCGCATGGCTCGGTCAGCAGCATCAACGGCTCACGCTGCAAGCTTTTGCTCAGGGCGTGATTCGAGTCGTGAATGCAAACATGGAGAAGGCGATCCGGCTGGTCTCGATTGAGCGCGGCTATGATACCCGCGAATTTATCCTGGTTGCATTCGGCGGCGCAGGAGGGTTGCACGCGTGCGAACTCGCGGCTTCTCTGGGTATTCCGCGCGTGCTGGTGCCGCCCCTTCCGGGTGCGCTTTCCGCTTTTGGGATTCTGGCCAGCGACGTGGTAAAAGACTACTCCCGCACCGTGTTGTGGAATGTTGTGCGGCCCGAGAGCTCATCTGAACTGAAGAGGCAGTTGCGCGCCGAGTTCGATCAACTGGAAGCGACGGCCAAGCGGGATTTTCAGACTGAGGGATGGAAAAAAGCAATTCAGCTCAAGCGCAGCGCCGACCTTCGCTACAGAGGCCAGGGGTATGAGTTAAACGTGCCGGTGCATGATTTAAACATCGCTCCGTTAGTTAAGGCCTTCCACGGTGAGCATCAGCGACGCTATGGTTATGCTCATCCAGAAAGAGAAGTTGAAATCGTTACGCTGCGCCTGCGGGGCGTGCAACCTGCACAGTTCAGCGATTTCAAAATCCAGGAACGGGAAGCGGGTAAGGCCGCAGAGAAGAAAGGTGTGCTGCAGCGGGCATCTCTGAAGAAAAACCGTGTCTATCGCGGGCCTGCGATCGTAACCGAATACAGCGCCACAACTTATGTACCTTCAGGCATGAAGTTTCATGTGGATTCGGTAGGGGCGCTGGTGATTGAAGTTAACTCACCACAGAGGCGAAGTTAACCCACTACAGGGGCACAGAGAAGAACGTTAAAGCATTTGGCGCTTAGACTTAGCCAAAGACTTTCAGTCATCAGCGATTATTCAATCGGCGTGAGCGCTGCACACTCCTCCGCTGTATATGGTGTATTTCGGTTGGCGATGGCTTCGAATCGAATTACACCGTCAACCGTGGAACAAAAACCTCTTCTGCCCGTCCTGTCAGGCACCATCGGTAGCGCGCTGATGACGTATTGCTGATGAGGCCGTTGTTCGTCTGCCTGAATCACAAAGCGGTAGCCAGTTTTGGTGCACCATTGGTCGCCCGTGCAGATTAGTCCCGTAATCAAGCAGGCATGCTCGGCCGTGCTGTCGGCTTCGCTGCCGCAGGTCCCGCCTGGACCTGGACCCAATGTTGCAATATCCGGGGCGTACCCTGTGTTGGCATAGACTGTCTGGTACTGAGCTTCGGCTGAGATCAACGTTCTTACCATGCTCACTGCGCTGGCCTCATTGGCAGAAGTGCGTGCGCGGATCAGGCTGTGAATGGCGATGGCGGCGATAATCAGAATGAAGGGAATGAACAGAATGTTGAGATAACCCAGAATCAGGCCTGTCAGCGCTATACCGTCGCCCTTCAGCCGCCCCATGCTCTTACGGATATTCGAACGTGATATGTGCCCGAGAATGATTGCAGGAATACCCGTGAGGATATTGAGGCAGAGCAGAAGAGACAGAATGCCCAGAACCATGCTCGCGATCGCCTTGCCGTCGGTTCGGGCTCCCGGCAGCGGAGCACCCGGGATTCCTGTAGATGAAGGAGCTTGGGGCGCATTGATCCGGCGCCCGCATTGCGGGCACATGGTATATCCCTCGGGGACATTGGCGCTACAATTTGGGCAGAACATCGCTGGCCTCGCTGAAATAAATGAAGTCTGCCAAAGTTATAGGATGTCCCGCGAAAAAGCAATCCAACAGGAGCCTTGAAAGTCCACCAGTTTTGCATAACCGGGCAAAATTCCATAATCTGTAAGCCAGCAGGCATATCCAGATTGAGAGTGACAGATGAAAGTCGCCATACAGGGTGAACTCGGTTCCTTCAGCCATACGGCTGCACGGCAGCTCGCGCCCAAGATGCAGGTGCTACCCTGCACGGTCTCACGCGATGTGTTTGCCGCTTTGAAGAAGGGCAAGGCACAAGCGGCAGCGATTCCCATTGAAAATTCTCTGGCGGGTTCTGTGGTGGAGCATTTAGACCTGATGCTCGAACACGATTTCTGGATCGAAGCGGAGATGCGCCTGCGCATAGAGCACAACCTGATTGCCGCGCCGGGGGTCTCGCTCGGCCAGATCAAGCGGGTGCTCTCTCATCCGGTGGCCCTTGATCAGTGCCGTAAATTTTTTCAGCAACACCGGCACATTCGTCCCGAGCCCTTCTACGATACGGCCGGAAGTGTGAAGCACGTCCTGGAGAACAACTTGCGCGATACGGCCGCCATTGCTGCGCACAGGGCGGCGCAGCAATACGGTGGGAAAATTCTGCAGTCGGGCCTGGAAGACAATAAACAAAACTTCACGCGTTTTTTCCTGATTCGCAAGGGACGCCGGGTTGCGCCACGCGCCAACAAGACCTCGATTGCCTTTGCGGTCAAGAACATATCCGGGGCGCTGTTTAAAGCGCTAAGCGTGTTTGCACTGCGCGAGATCAGCTTGAGCAAGATCGAATCGCGTCCGGTGCCGGGACGCCCCTGGGAATACGTCTTTTATGCCGATCTGTTATGCGGGCAGGAGCTGCGGGCGGAAAAGGCGTTGGGCCATCTGGCTGAGATTTCGGAGTTTGTGAAGGTCCTGGGCATTTATCCAGCAGCCAAATAGTAACGGTTAAGCGTTGCTCCGCGTGCTTTAACTCAAGTACAATCACTTCCTCTTTGGAGATGGGTTGACCCTGCGTTTGCATCTTTTGGGTGGCTGACCTCATCCATATCTCGAAAGGAAAGCCAATGGCGGACCAAACACGCAAAATTGAAGGCAGCGCTGAAGTCAAGTTGCCGCAAACAGAACAATCGTATCCGGTGTTGCCCGTGCGCGATACCGTTCTATTCCCGCATGCAGTGCTTCCGCTCACCGTGGGCCGCGAGAGTTCGGTGCAACTCATCAGTTCGCTGGGAGAGGACAAGACCATCGTGGTTGTCGCCCAGCGTGAAGCGCGAGTCGATGTCCCTCAGCCCACCGATTTATACAGCGTCGGCACCCTGGCCACTGTGCATAAAGTGGTCAAGATGCCCAACCAGAGCTTATTTGTATTCACAGAAGGATTAGACCGGGTTCGCCTGCGCGAATTTGTGCAGCTCACTCCATTCATGCGGGCCGAGGCGGAAGTGATTCCCGAACCCACTTCTCCCCCGACAGCAGAGATTGAGGCATTGCAGCGCAATGTGCTGACTTTGTTTCAGCAGATCGTGGCCGCTTCGCCTACGCTCTCCGATGAATTGCAAACCGTGGCGATGAACATTGAAGAGCCCGGCCGCCTGGTGGATTTTATTGCATCCTCTCTGCCGCTGCTTTCCACCAAGGAAAAACAGGACCTGCTCGAAATTCAGGACGTTCGCATCCGGCTGGATAAAATTCACCAGCACCTGGCCAAAGAACTTGAAGTGCAGCAGTTGCGTAACAAGATTCAATCTGAAGTACAGGACCGGGTGCAGCAGTCGCAGCGCGAGTTCTATCTGCGCGAGCAGATGAAGGCGATCCAGAAAGAGCTGGGTGAGCAGGATGAAACCCAGCGCGACGTAGAAGATCTGCGCCAGAAGATCGAAGCTTCCGGCATGCCGGAAGAGGTCAAGAAAGAGGCGATGAAGGAGCTGAATCGCCTGTCGCGCATCTCTCCGATGGCTGCGGATTATTCGGTGACGCGCAACTATATCGAATGGCTGGCGGTGCTGCCGTGGAGCAAGTCGAGTGGCCAGGAAGTAGACATACTCAAAGCCAAAGAAATTCTCGACGAAGACCACTATGACCTGCAGAAGGTCAAAGACCGCATCCTTGACTATCTTTCCGTGCGCCGGTTGAAACCCAGCATGAAAGGACCGATTCTTTGCTTCGTAGGCCCGCCGGGAGTGGGCAAGACCTCTTTAGGAAAATCCATTGCACGTGCGTTGGGCCGCAAGTTCCAGCGTATGTCACTGGGTGGATTGCACGATGAGGCGGAGTTGCGCGGGCATCGCCGCACCTACATCGGAGCATTACCGGGACAGATCATGCAAGGCCTGCGCCGGGCAGAGACCAACGATCCGGTCTTTATGCTCGATGAAGTGGATAAGCTCGGGCGCGACTTCCGCGGCGATCCGGCCTCGGCGCTGCTCGAGGTTTTAGACCCCGAGCAGAACAGCACATTCCGCGATAATTACCTGGATGTGCCCTTCGATCTTTCGCGCGTGCTGTTCATCTGCACCGCTAATATGCTTGATCCCATTCCGGAACCGTTGCGTGACCGCATGGAGATCATAGATTTACAGGGCTACACCGAAGACGAAAAAGAGCACATTGCCTTCCGCTATTTGATTCCACGCCAGATCGAGGCCAACGGCATCACAGCGGAACAGATTGAATTTTCAAAAGAGACGATACGTTACCTGATCCGCCACTATACGCGTGAAGCGGGCGTGCGCAACCTGGAGCGTGAAATCGGGACCATGTGCCGCAAGCAGGCGCGCCGCATTGCCGAAGGCAAGGCCGAAAAGCTGGCCGTGACGCCGCAAGTAGTCCAGGAGTTTCTGGGTGGCATCAAAGTACGCATTGATACCGAGATTGCCCAGCGCACTCAGCGCCCTGGCGTGACCGTGGGGCTGGCCTGGACTCCGGCGGGCGGTGACGTCCTGTTTATCGAAGCCACCATGATGAAGGGCAAGGGCGGCTTCACCATGACCGGCCAGATTGGGCATGTCATGCAGGAATCCATGCAGGCCGCGCTGACCTGGGTGCGATCGAATGCAACCCAATTGGGAATTCAGGAAAACATCTTCGCCGATCACGATATACACATTCATGTGCCGGCAGGAGCGATTCCTAAAGATGGCCCGTCGGCCGGCGTCACTATGGCGACCGCGCTGGTTTCATTGCTGACCGGACGACGCCTGCGGCCGTATACCGCCATGACCGGCGAAATCACCCTGAGCGGTAATGTGCTGCCCGTCGGCGGGATCAAAGAAAAGGTGCTTGCTGCCCGGCGCGCTGGCGTGCATGATGTGATCCTGCCGGCTGAAAATGAGACCAACCTGCGCGAAGACCTGACGCCGGAGCAACTTGAAGGCGTAAATGTCCACTTCGCCAAGACGATTGAAGAAGTCCTGGCTATCGCGCTGCCTTCCAACCCGGCGGAAGAAAAGAAAGACGATAAAGCACGGGAAGAAGTGCTGGTGCGCGCGTCGTAATCCTTGCGTAGAGACGTAGCATGCTACGTCTCTACCAATCCCATTTCCGCTCGACAAAAACAAGGTATGCTGTATCCATGAGGGTTCGCGTGCTTTTTTTCGGCCTTCTTACCGACGTGGTTTCACGCCGGGAAGAGGAAGTGGATTTAAAAGAGGGTGCGTGCATCTCAGATCTTATTGGGCATTACACCGCCGCATTTCCCCAGTTGCGTCCATTGCTTCCTTCCGTTGCCGTCTCGGTGAATCGTGAATATGCTCCAGCTTCGACCGTGTTACGCGACCAGGATGAAGTCGCGCTGCTGCCTCCGGTGAGCGGCGGAAGTGGTCCCGTACGCACAGAGGTAGCGCGGGTTGAGATTGTGCGTCAAAAGATTGATGTTCAGCTTATTGCCAATGCACTGAAACACGCTTCTGACGGAGCCTGCGCGGTCTTCGAAGGGATTGTGCGCGACAACACGCGTGGGCGGCGTACGCTCTACCTGGATTACGAAGCTTACGAGGAAATGGCGTTGAAGCAAATGAGCGAGCTGCGCGAGCAGGCACTGCAGAAGTTTGCCGTCCGGGATATTGCTTTGGTCCACCGACTTGGCCGGCTTCAGATTGGCGAGACCAGCGTTCTCATCGTGGTCGCTTCGGCGCACCGTGCAGCCGCTTTTGAGGCCTGCCGCTGGCTGATTGACACTCTGAAGAAGACGGTCCCAATCTGGAAGAAGGAATACTTCGAAGATGGAGCGGTCTGGGCGGATGGAGACCCCTTTCCACCGGAAATTTCCACCGCACAAAGTAACGCTACGCCGCCAGGCGCATCTAAGTGAGCAGACTACTTTACATATTGGCTATGCGATCCAGATTTATTGCTCTTCTTTTAGGGGAAATAGTTTTGGCGGGCGCCGTTTGGTGCCAGACGAACGCGCAGACCAACGCTCCAGCCAATCCCCATGCTCCAGCCAACCCTGGCGGCAACGCGGAGCAATCCGTTACTCCGGATATTAAGATTGATGTAAAACTGGTGGACGTTTTTACCACAGTGACCGACTCCAATGGCGCTCCGGTGGCGAACTTGAAGCAGGAAAATTTCCAGGTCTTCGAGGATGGCATCCCACAGAAAATTGCGATTTTCAGCCAGGAGCCGGCGCTGCCGCTCTCAGTGGTCCTGGCCATTGATACCAGCCTGAGCACGCGCATGGACCTTCCTTTTGAGCTGGAGTCCGCCCGCCGATTTGTGCACAGCATCGTGCATGGAGAAAGAAAAGACACGCTTGCGCTGTATTGCTTTTCGCAAGATGTCCAGGAGATGGTCCCTTTTACCTTTGATGTGCAGCGGATTGACCGCGCCATCAACCACGTTCGAGTGGGCAGCTCCACGTCGCTGTATGACGCAGTCTATCTGGGTTCCCTGGCCCTGGAAAAAAGACAAGGACGCAAGGTCATGGTGGTGATTACCGATGGCGGCGATACCGCCAGCCAGGTGGATTACCACGATGCGCTGCGCGAGGCCCAGCAGGCGGAAGCGTTGCTGTACTCCATTATTATTGTTCCTATTGAGGCCAGCGCAGGACGCAACACCGGAGGAGAGCACGCGCTCATTCAGATGTCCCGTGATACCGGCGGCAAATACTACTACGCCGATTCCATTACCCGGCTCGATCAGGCTTTTCGTCAGATTTCCGACGAGCTGCGCAATCAGTATCTGCTGGGTTACTATCCCAGCCAGAGACTTGCAGACTCGGATTTTCGAACTATCGAAGTGCGTGTGTCATCGTTATCTCCGGGCACTACGAACGCGCAGCTTATTGTGCGCAACCGCAGCGGATACTACACCTCGAAGTCGCATTGAGAAGGGAACTGTTAGCTCTTGGCTCTTAGCCGTTAGTTGGCTCGCTACTGGCTGACTCGCTGCTCTCAATATAGAATTGTGGCTGTGAATCGCAGGCCTAATCCCTTCACCATCAAGAAGCCCAGATCTGTTCCCCCGGCTGAGACCGGACAGGAAGCGGCATTTTTGCGTTCGCTTGGCGAAAACCAGGCGGCCGTGACTGTCAGACTGCTCAGCGGAGAAACCGTCAACGGCTGGATCGAGTATTACGACGAGAAAATGGTGCGGCTTACGCGCACCGATGCTCCCAATCTTTTTATTTATAAAGAGCAGATTGCCTACATCGTTGAAGCAGAAAAAAGCGAGCAAGCGTAAGTTTTATCTCTGGTACGTTCCCATCAATTCAGCTTTGCCCAAGACGTGGACCTGCATGGCGCTCTCTACCTGTTGCTTGCCGGCTCCGGACTTAAGGTTCAACTTCGCATCAAGCGCATAGAGCTTGAAAAAATAGCGATGGGGCTTTCCTGGCGGCGGACAAGGACCGCCGTAGCCGGTCTTTCCAAAATCATTGATGCCTTGCGCCCCGCTTTGAGCGAGGCCCGCCTGTTTAGACACTCCTTCCGGGAGCTGGCGCAGGCTTGCGGGCAGATCGTAGGCCACCCAGTGGGTCCATGTGCCGGCGGGCGCGTCGGGATCGTCGGCAATCAAGACAAAACTTTGCGTGTTGGCCGGCGGTTCAGCCCATTGCAAAGCAGGAGAGGTATCGGAACCTTCACATGAGAACTTTTTGGGAATCGCTCCGCCACTCGAGAAGGAAGGACTTTGCAATGAAAATGACATGTTTGAACCTCCCGATGCTTCACCTGATATTGAGGAAGAAGATTTCTGTGGATTAGTTGCTTCGCCGCCAGATTGGCAGCCGGCAAGCAGCAGGATGAAAAAGAGAACACGCACCATGTGGGCGATGTTTGTTGAGGGAATAGGAGCACCGTACATGTTTGTGCCTCCGGGTTAATAAGGACTGCGCATCGCTGCTGTCGAGTTATGGATTCACCGCTACACAGCCGAGGACGGCTGTGCCACACAATTGTCTTGCCATCTGTTCATACGTCTTCAAACACAACCCTATTGTTGTAATGCGAATTCAGTTCCCGATCAAGCGAAACTCTTTTACATTAGATTCATGTCTTCTGATTTCGAGTTTGTTCCGCGGGCCGCAGAAATTGCACGTGAGGGCGGCGTGCTGCTGATGCAGTATTTTGTCCAGAATGTCGCCATTGAATACAAGGGCGACGCCGATCTAGTTACCATTGCCGACCGCACCTCAGAGAAGTTGCTGGTTGAGCGCATTCATGACACTTGGCCGCAGCACGATATTCTCGGCGAAGAGGGGACTTCGACCAAGTCAGGCAGCGACTATCGCTGGTATGTTGATCCTCTGGATGGCACCACGAACTTCGCCCATGGATATCCTGTTTTTTGCGTTTCTCTCGGCCTGGAATATCGCGGGGAGCTGATCGCCGGTGTGGTTTACGATCCTACGCGAGATGAACTGTTTGCGGCCGAAAAGAGCAAGGGCGCCACGCTGAACGGCAAACCCATCCATGTTTCAAAGACCGCCAAGCTGGCGGAGAGCGTCCTGGCAACCGGGTTTCCCAGCCACAAACGGCACAAGAACCCGAACATTCATTTCTATCATCAGCTCACCCTGCGCTCGCACGGAGTCCGCCGCGCCGGGTCCGCCGCGCTCGATCTTGCCTACGTAGCCTGCGGACGCTTCGATGGCTTCTGGGAGTTCAACCTCAACCCGTGGGACACGTCGGCAGGGGTCGTGCTGGTACGCGAGGCGGGCGGTGTGGTGGAAAATTTTTCAGGCGGGCCGTTTGATATCTCGAGCCGGGAGGTGCTGGCCTCCAACGGATTGATCCACGAAGAGCTGCTGAAAAATTTCCAGGAGATCTTCGCCGGCCGCGGTCTGGCTGAACTTCCCAGCCCGGTGGAGTACGCCCAGCAGCGCAAGAAATAACGGTTTTACAAGTCCTTGCTATCGTTTGTGGTGTCCAATATGATGTGTCAATTCCATGAACCAGCAAGTGCGGAAGTCCGTTCTGTGCACCCTCTTGGCGCTCGTAGGGTATTCGAGCGCACAAGCCCAGCGGATCCACATTGAGGAAATCGGGCTGCGTGGCTACTATTCAACCTCTACACCCACGCGTATCAGGCTTCACGTTGACCCCCCGGCTGCATCATCAGGCCGCTCGCTCCTGATCAGAATCAAGGTAGGGAAGAAAACGAGCTACCCGACGCGGGAGGATATTTTTACCGCCAAGCTGGATTCACCAGGGCCGCAGGAGCTGGAGCTGCCCTTTTTTATCTATACCGCCAACAACTACGAACACGAATATGTACAAGCAGATTTATTGTACGAGGATGAAAAACAGGTCATCGCCTCCGATACCGCGGAGTTGGGACATAATGGCGCCAACACCCTGATTGCTATTCTTTGTAACGGCAGCTCCATTAACGACAACGCCATTTGTAATGAGACCCAAGCCCAGGTCCTTTTTGGCGGGACGGAAGAGGAGCGAGATAAAAAAAACCAGAACTTCAAATTTGTACTGCTTAAAGGGGGAGAGTCCCCTGATGCATGGTGGGGTTATGGCTCTGTGGATACGGTCATTCTGGCTGCGCCCATCACCAGCTTGTCTGAGCTGCAGCGCAGCGCTCTGGAGCAACACCTCCGCCAGGGCAGTACGCTTGTCGTGCTGGAAAAGGAGATCGCCGACGATAATTTTCTTTCTTCGTACAGAAAGGGAGACAGTTCAGCAGGTGCAATCGTCGTCGGGGCCGGGAAGCTGCTGCTGGTGCCCAGCCTGGGTTCAAAAGAACTCGAAGACACGTTTTCCGGAGCAAGTTTGAAGCGCGCTATGGGAGAAAGAGTTTATTGGAGGGTGTCTCAATTACCAGATGAAGGCTTAACCTGGGGACTAAGCTACTGGGCGCAACACCTCTGGGCCACGCATTTTACGTTTCCCCGGCTTCTCTGGGTCTTAATTTGGCTGGGGGTTTACACGATCATCGTTGGTTTTGTGAACTTTGCCATTTTGCGGCGGATGCGGCGCAGAGAGTGGGCCTGGGTGACAACTCCAGTACTGGCGCTGCTGTTTGCGGCCGGGCTTTACGCGGGCAGCGATTTCAAGCGTCCACGGAATTTCTCGGTTGACGAAGTTGTGCTGCAGTGGATGGATGAACAGAGCCCGCTGGCAGCTTCTCAAACGCAACTGCGCATTTCTTCTCCCCGGGTCCAGGAGACGACGTTAATTGCGCCGGGCCCGGCCATCCTCATGCCACCCTCGAGTGGGCAGAGGCCTCAGGCCATCATCAACATGGAAAACCACGAAGATTGGGAGCCTGGTTGGGATATCCGCATAGGCGCGCAGCAAGGGATTGACCTTCCTTTGTTGCGATGGGATTTCCGGGACCTGGATTTTCGGGATTTTGTTCAACTACCGGGCACCATCCACAGCGACAAGCCGGGATACATAAGAAACGAAACTGGCCGTTCCTTTGACGACGCGATTTATGTTGATAAAAATTCCAAGATCTTTCTTCTGGGTGCGGTAGCTGCAGGCAGTGAAGTTAATACCGCATCGGCCCCATCCAGGACCTATTCCGATTTTTGCAAATGCAAACAAGAGTCAGATGTTAAGGAGGAGCATACAGTTGGGGCGCCTTCCCTGGAAGACGTCGTGGCATCAGCGCTCGGCAGAGACGATAAGGAATATTTTGTTGGCCTGTCGCGAGAAAAACCCACATGGGAGCCAGAGCTCGAAGGAATCACACCTGACCGTAACCGGTTCGTGATTACTATCGTTGCCTTGGGTAGACCGCATGATTGAAGTCCGCAGTGTGAAGAAAAAATACAGCCGGGTCCAGGCGCTCAACGATTTTTCCCTGCAAGTGCCGCGCGGTGCCCTGTTTGGGCTGGTGGGGCCCAACGGGGCAGGGAAAAGCACGCTCCTCAAGATTTTGGCCACACTGATACGCCCGGATGCGGGCGCAGCCTTGATTGATGGGAAAGACGTTAGGCGCAACTCCCGTAGCGTGCGCACGATCGTAGGCTATCAGCCTGATATTCCCGGTTTATACCAACAAATGTCGGTGGAGCAATACCTGGAATTCTTTGCGGGGGCGTTTCATCTGCGCGGGGAGCAGAAAAAAGACGCTGTGCGCCGTGCTCTGGAGCATTCCGGTTTCGAGGACCGGCGTCATGACGAGGTAGAAGCGCTTTCTTTTGGCATGAAGCAGCGACTTCTGCTGGCCAAGACGCTTATCCATAATCCGCGCGTACTGCTGCTCGACGAACCGGCCACAGGCCTCGACCCGCTGGCGCGTATCCAATTGCGTGACCAGTTGCGGGCTTTGCAGCAAGGCGGTGTGACCATACTCATTTCTTCCCACATTCTGAGTGATCTTGAGGATATTTGCACCGACGTGGTGTTTATCGGCGCAGGGAAAAATATTTCCTTGCCTAACGGGGTGAGAAGAGAGGCGAACGCGGAGAGCGGCAGCTTATTGTGCGAGATGGAAATTTTGGGGGAGGCTTCTTCCGCTTCTCGCGCAGCAGAAACATTTGCCGGGGCCAAGGTCATGAGAAGCTCGGGAAAGGCATTGCAGGTGGAAATTTCCGGAGGCGAGGAACAGGCCGCCGCCTTGCTGCACCACCTGGTGACGGCAGGCATCGCCGTCACGCGCTTTACCAGCCGTGGACCGGGACTGGAAGAAGTATATAAGGATATTTTTGGAGGTCCGCACCCGTGAATCCGATGATCTGGAAAGAGCTGCAGCAACGAATGCGTGAGCGCAGGGCTTGGCTGCTGCCGACGATTTATCTCCTGGTCTTAGGCGCAATCGTTACGTTTGTGTACTACACGACGGTTGTGGAGGAAAGCAGGTATTCTCAGCACGAATTGCGGGGAGCCGAGATCGGCGTCGCGATTTTCTTTGGTACGGTCTACGCGCAACTCGGCCTGCTGCTTTTGATTGCTCCGGCGTTAAGCGCGGGGAGCATTACCATCGAAAAAGAGCAGCGTACACTCTCAGGCTTGCTGACTTCGCTGCTGACCTTGCTGGAAATCTGGTGGGGGAAATTTGTCGCCTCGCTCCTGCTGATGGTTTTGCTGCTGGTTGTTTCACTTCCCGTATTGAGCCTCGGTCTCGCCATGGGAGGATTTGGCGTTCGCGAGATGACCATGGCTACGATAACGACACTGATCATTGTTGCCAGTATGAATGCCGTCGGATTGTATTGCTCCTCCCTCTTCCAGCGCAGCATTTATGCCACTACCGTCAGCTATGCCGTTACGATTGCCCTGGTGGTACTCACTGCTGTCGCCGCTGCCATGTGGCAATCGAGCCACAGAGGTTTGGGACAAGATGAGTTTGCTCATTTCAAAGTATGGTTGTATCCCAACCCCTTCTTCTTTTTGACACTGGCTTTTGCTCCGCAATCAAAATTGTTTCCTGATTGGTATATTTCCGCCGGGATTTTCGTATTGATCGGAGTATTGGTAGGCGCGCTTACCCTGCTTCAGCTTCGCCGCGCCGGCGAAAAAGTGTAAAGCAAGATGTGTACCGGCAAGGTTCTAGCTTCGGTTGTGATGTTTTCAACCGCTCTATGCTGCGAGAAAATGCCTGTGAAACCATTGCGGCTGGCTGATAAGATTACGAAAGTAGCTGGAAAAAGGGCCAGCGACTAAAGTCATCTACTGAGGCCTTCCTCCCCCTTTTATATTCACATGTTGAAGCCCAAATCCAGGAAGCAGACTGTCGGAAACAAGGAACCAATGAAAGGCCAGCGCGTCAATTCTCGGGTCCGTACCGAAGACCGGCGTGCGCCCTTCAGAAAACTCCCGCTGGTCCTGTACCGGCTTGCCATGCCGGGTGGGGTATTGCTGCTGATCACGGGAGTGCTGGTGCACATGGGATACCTCGCGGGCGCTGAAACTCCCTTCGTGCGTTTTTATACTTATTTCGTCTTCGGGATAGGCCTGCTGCTGAGCGCGTTCTTCAAGCGCAGCCGCCTGTTTTTTGCCATGCTCGTGGTGGTGCTGGCGGAGCGCACACTGACCTGGTTCGCTCCGGGATTTTTGTCGGCCAAGGAGAGCAAGACAGCAATTGAGGCCATCGCCTTGTTGCTGCCCATCAATCTGCTGGCGCTGGCCTTCGTGCGCGACCGCGGAATTATTTCGCGCGCGGGAAAACAACGAATCGCGGTGGTCGCGTTGCAGATCGTTGCCGTCGCGATTCTCTGCAAGCCGGCGCAAGCCTACGCCGCCACCCTGCTGGATCCTAACTTTGTAGACAAGCGCTTTCTGGAATGGAGTAATATTCCTCAACCTGCGTTGCTGGCGTTTATCGTGGCGGGTGTGGGCATGATCATTTCGCTGATTCGCCGCTATCAACCGGTGGAAAGCAGTCTCTTCTGGGCCCTGGTGGCGGCCTTCGTGGCATTGCAAACGGGAACGAACCATCTTGCCGGCCTCTATTTTGCTACCGGGGGGCTGATCCTCATCATTGCAGTGCTTGAGACCTCGTATGCAATGGCCTACCATGATGAACTTACCCAGTTGCCCAGCCGCCGGTCCCTGAATGAAACCCTGCTCAAGCTTGGCGACTCCTACGTCATCGGGATGCTGGACGTAGATCACTTCAAGAAATTCAACGACAGTTACGGCCACGAGGCGGGCGACCAGGCACTACGCATGGTTGCCTCCAAGCTGGCACGCATTGCCGGTGGCGGCAAGGCATTCCGTTACGGTGGAGAGGAATTCACCGTGGTTTTTCCCGACAAATCCCTGGGAGAGGCCTTCACCTATTTGGACACGATGAGAAAGATAATTGAGCAATCTCTTTTTACCGTTCGTGGAAAGGACCGGCGCAGGCAGGGGAAGGACGGTAAAACCACTCAAACCGGGCCCCGGGAAGTTGAAGTCAGCGTGACTGTAAGCATCGGCGTTGCCGCGCGCGATGAGGAAAGAACTACACCCGAGCAAGTGATCCGCTTTGCCGATAAGGCGCTCTACAAGGCCAAAGCCAAAGGCCGCAACCGCACGGTTGCCGCCAAACCTGCCAACGAAGAGATGCGCATCGTAAGCATCCTGTAAGCAGTTTTATCGGATGAATCAATCCCTACCTTTGCTAGAATTTGACTGTGGTACCTCTCCTCACTGAACGCAGGATTGAAAAGCGTCCTGACCGGGTGACTTTGCAAGGTCGCATACTTTTTCTTACCGAAGATCCCGAACTGATCAAAAAGCAACTCGCCGGCTGGGACCTGCCCTGGGACACACAAAATCCCGGTAAAAATCCCAAGCTGCGCGACGATATTTCCACCGACGAGATCACGCCTGCGCACTACTGTTTTTACTTTGACCAGACGCTGGGAGAAATTCCCTATTTGGGATTGAAGTGTGGCGGAGAGGTTCCCATCGGCCGCGGAGATATCAAGCGCGGCGGATTTGTGGCCTCGGTGAGCGGCAAGCGGCGGGGCAAAGGCTCCAGCCGCGAGCAGTCGCCGTATGCCGAGATGTGCGCGGGCATACAGCTCGTGATTGCGGAAAATATTGAGCGCATCTACAAGCAGAATTGCCAAAATCTGGGCGTGCTGACTTCGATCAATTTCTTCCTGATTGATAAAATCCGCGCCGGCACCGAGATCCTGTTGAGCGAATTTACCCGTGGCGAAGATGAGATTACGCGCCAAGTCATTGAGTATGGTGGCCTGTTTCCCTTCAACGTGGCCCGCATGCAGAAGAAGGTTTTTCTGCCGCCGATTACGACCAACAAGCGAGCGATGACGCTGGCAGAAAAGATATTTGCCCGCCACATGATCGCCGAAAACGGCGAAGCCGGTGTGCCTTCTGTGAAGCCCGGCGATACTGGATTTGCCCGCACCGATCTGCGCTTTAGCCATGAGTATGTGACTCCAATGGCGGCGATCTTCTACGAGCAGTGTGTAGGAAAAGATGTTCCCGTGAACGATGCTGCATCAGTCATCTTCTTCCGCGACCATCTCACGTTTCTCGATGAGGTCATCTCAGAAGAAAAAAAGAAAATGGGACTGCTCGACCTCGCAACCCAGCTCAAATTGAAGCAGATGGAGTTTGCCAAATCGCAGGGCATCAAGCTGCACGGCGAGCTGAAAGACCGCAAAGGTTCTGAAGGCATTTGCCACTCCGTGATCGCCGAAAGTTATGCTTTACCGGGGCAATTGAACGTGGGCTCGGACTCGCACACTCCCCACGTCGGTGCTGTAGGATGCGTGGCCTTCGGCATCGGCACCACTGACGTTTTTAATTCCTGGATTACGAAGGACGTTCGCGTGAAAGTGCCGGAGTCGGTGAAAGTTGTGATCCGCGGAAAGCGGCATCCGAATGTGACGGCCAAGGATTACATTCTGGCTTTGCTGGCGATGGATTACATCCGCAGCGGCAAAGCCCTGGCCAAAGTCATGGAGTACTCCGGCGAGGCCATCGAGGCTCTGGGCGTGGATGAGCGCGCCACCATGACCAACATGGCGGCCGAGATCGGCGGGTTCACCGGCATCGTAGCTCCCGACGCGAAGGTCGCGGATTTTCTTGCCGAGCGCCGAGGCCTCGAACGCTCGCGCGTAAACGCGATGATGGAAGGTCTGTACAGCGATCCTGGCGCCGAATATGCCCACGTGATTGAGCTGAACGCGGATGAAATCTATCCCATGGTGGCGACGCCGGGCGATCCGGGAAACGGCAAATTTATCCGCGATCTGCATACGCCGGTCCCCGTGGAAATTGCCTATGGCGGCACCTGCACCGCCGGCAAGAACGAAGACATGGATATGTACGCCATGGTTTTGCGCGACGCGCTACAGCAGGGCAGGCGCGTGGCTGACTCCTGCAAGTTTTATATCCAGTTCGGTTCGCAAGAGACGCGGGAATACTGCGTGCGTAAGGGCTACCTTGAAATTTTTAACCAAGCCGGCGCCATCGTCATTGAGCCCAGTTGTGGCGCCTGCATCAATGCCGGGCCCGGGGTTTCAACGCGTCCGGAGCAGGTGGTCATCAGCGCGCAGAACCGCAACTTCCCGGGCCGCAGCGGTCCGGGGCAGATGTATCTGGCCAGTCCTCTGACCGTGGCGGCCAGTGCCGTGGCCGGATATATTGTGGAATATCAACCGGCCCAGCAACTGCAAGCAGCATAAGGCGGCGAATTTCCCAGGTTGGAAGCCGGGAGCCGGAAGCTCCTGGTTGAATGTAAAAAGCCGCAGATTCGGCTTACAAAAATGGCCGTTTGCTATTAATATTTGCAGCATTCCGGCCCGGACGGCTACAATAACGGGTTAAGCTTAGCGAAGTTATCCCTACAGCCATCGGAGAAGAGTGAATTTATGGCATATGTGATTGCAGAACCGTGCATTGGAACCAAGGACGCGGCTTGCGTGGACGCTTGCCCGGTGGATTGCATCCACCCCAAGAAGGATTCGCCCAAGTTCGCTGAAGAAAAGATGCTTTATATTGACCCCGTAGAGTGCATTGATTGCGGGGCGTGTGTGCCGGTGTGCCCGGTCTCGGCGATCTTCGCGGCCGACGATCTTCCCGAAAAGTGGAAAAATTACACCGAGATCAACGCCAAGTATTTCGGCCGGTAAAAGAAACATTTCTTACTTCACGTGTTGGTTCGAAACTTTTTGTTTTAAAGACGCGCAGCCCTGGGTTGCGCGTTTTGCGTTGGGCGGCACAAATACACGCGTTGGCGTGTTGACCAAAAGCCGCTAGTAAAATCATTGAATGGAAACGGAAGAGATCAAAGGACTTTTCGCGCGGACACTCTCTGGCGATTACGACGACGATGCTGCATGGGATGCGGTTCACGCGTTACGCCGGATTGGCAGCCGGGAAGTCTTCGATCGGGCGGCAGAGTGGTGTAAATCAGAAGATCCGCTTCAACGTGCCCGTGGAGCCGACGTGCTGGCGCAACTGGGCAGGAAGGCTGGTCACCCGGACAACAGCTTTCCAGAAGAATCCTATTCGGTTGTTTCGCGCATGCTGCGGCGGGAAAAACGTCAGCAGCCACTACGGGCTGCAATTGCCGCTCTAGGACACTTGGGAAATCCTTCGGCTGTTCCGTTGGTCATTGAGAACCAGTTCCATTTTCATCCGAGTGAGGAGGTCAGATTTTCGGTCGCATTTGCATTGGGGGCGTTTGCGAACGATCCGCCAGCTATCGCAGTATTGCTATTACTCATGGAAGACCCCGATGATGATGTGCGTGATTGGGCAACTTTCGGATTAGGCGTTCTAGGCGAATCGAATTGTGACGAGATTTGTGACTCTCTTTTTCGGCGGCTCAGCGATTCCAATGAAGATGTGCGCGAAGAGGCAATGGTAGGGCTCGGCAAACGAAAAGACGAGCGCGTTTTGCCTTCGCTCATTGTGGAACTGCAACAACCGAACGTAACGCGTCGGGTCATAGAAGCTGCGTACGAGATGCTGGACATGGAAGAGGATTGTAAGGATTGGAGTGGAGACGACTATGTTGCCGCTCTGCGAGAACGGTTTCCTCTCTGACTGCAACATCATCAAACTCATCTACAATCAGGGCTAGGACAGCCGTCTATGTTGAAGCAGTCAGAGGCCATCGTATTACGCAGCTATCCCTTGCGCGAGGCTGACCTATTGGTCTCGTTCTTCACCCGCCAGGAGGGCAAGCTGCGCGGGGTGGCGCGCGCGGCAAAGAAATCGAAGAAGCGCTTTGGCGGATCGCTGGAGCCGCTGACCCGCGTGACCTTGTACTACGAAGACCGCACCGGACACGACCTCGCCCGCCTCGATAGTTGCGACGTTTTGGAATCACCCCTCGCCGAGGAGGTGGATTATCCCCGCGCGATTGGCCTGGCCCACGTGGCCGAGCTGCTGGAAGAGCTGCTCCCTGACCGCGAGCCCAACGATTCTATCTTCCGGCTGGCGGTTTCTGTGTTGCTCAATCTTCATGCCCATGCCGTGTGGATGCCGCTGACTTATTTCGATCTGTGGATGGTCCGGCTCATCGGCCTGCTTCCCGATTTGCGCTCTTGCATCACGTGCGGCACGACATTAAACGGGAATGCGGCATACTTTCATCCGCTGGCGGATGGTCTGGCTTGTGCTAAGGATAAGCGCCTGGCTTCATTGGAGATGTCCTCGGAATCACGCGCCCTGGCGGCAGAGATCTTTCGCGCGCCCGTAGAAAGCTTCGCCGGCAGCGCCTGGCCGCGCTCCCGCGGCGCCGACCTGCGCAAGTTTCTGGCCCAGTGCATCGAGCGCCACGTGGAAAAGAAGCTGGTGACGTTTTCAATGCTGGATAAAGTTGAGTGATGAGTCTGGTTACACTTCCCGCTTTGCACACCTCTCATTTACACTGGCTAAGAGCTAAAAGCTAAGAGCCAAAAGCTAGTCCCCAAATGCCAAGCGCTAATCGCAACCTGACATTCCAAGAACTCATCCTGCGCCTGCAGAGCTTCTGGGCAGAGCGCGGATGCGTGCTGCAGCAGCCCTACGACGTCGAAGTCGGGGCTGGCACCATGGCGCCGGAGACGTTTCTTCGCGTGCTTGGCCCCAAGCCCTACAAGGTGGCCTATGTGCAGCCCTCGCGCCGTCCCGCCGATGGGCGCTACGGGGAGAACCCCAACCGCCTTTACAAGCACAGCCAGTTGCAGGTGATCCTGAAGCCGCCGCCGGAGAATGTGCAGGAGCTTTACCTCGAATCGCTGGCCGCCATCGGTATTGACCTCAGCAAGCACGACATCAAGTTTGAAGAAGACAACTGGGAAGCGCCCACGCTGGGCGCCTGGGGCATCGGCTGGCAGGTGATGCTCGATGGGCTCGAGATCACGCAGTTCACCTACTTCCAGCAGTGCGGCGGCGTGGACCTGGACCCGATCTGTGTCGAGCTGACCTACGGTCTGGAACGCATTGCAGCATTTTTGCAGGATGTCGACAGCATCTACGACATCGTTTGGGCGCGCGATCCGCTGACAGGAAAAGCTGTGACCTACGGTGATGTTCGTCTGCCGGAGGAATTGCAGCTTTCGGTTTACAACTTCGAAGCTGCTGATGTGGAAAAGACCTGGGAGCATCTGAAGTTGTACGAATCTGAATGCATGGAACTGCTCAACAGATTCCAAGACGAATACACTGGAACAGCATTGCCCACAACTATAGAACCCATGGAAAAAGATGCGCGGGTACGGATTATCAAGCGCTTTCCGCTATTGGGAGCTTTTGATTTGTGCCTGAAGTGCTCACACCTGTTCAATATTCTGGATTCACGGGGCGCGATTTCTGTGACTGAGCGCGTGGGTGTGATTGCGCGAATTCGGAATTTGGCCGTGGGATTGGCGAAAGCTTACTTGGCTCAGCAGGCGGCGGCAGAGGCAAGCGCGCCGGCTCCCGTGGAGACGCCGGCATGAACTCGCCTCTTCTTCCGACGAGGACCGGCCAGCGGTTGCTGACGATTGTGGGTTGGTGGAATATCGCCTTTGCTGTGCTGCACGTCGTCATTATCTTTGCCGGGGGAAGCGGCTATCGCTACTTCGGCGCTGGCGAGAAGATGGCCCTCGCGGCTGAAACCGGCGATCCCAAGCCGACCATCATTACCACAGGATTGACCGCTATGTTCTTTCTGTTCGGAATCTACGTGCTTTCGGCAGCAGGGCAATTCCGCCGCTTGCCGCTGGCGAGATGGGCCGTGCTTGGCATTGGTGTCCTCTATTTATTGCGCGGAATCCTGGTAGGACCGCAAGCCCGGTGGGCGATCCAGCATCCAGATCAGGTGCCGCTGCGCTTCGTGCTGTTCTCCGCAGTCGCGCTGCTTCTTGGTGTAATGTGCGTCTACGGTGTGATGTTGCGGTGGAAAGAACTGGACGCAACTCCAGCAAAGGCGGAACAACATGCCTGATTTCCTGCTTGAAATTGGATGTGAAGAAATTCCGGCGCGCATGCTTGATGCCGCCAGCGCCGAGCTTGGCGAACGCGTCAATTCGTTGCTGCAGGAAGAACGGTTGGCTGCTTCCACCAGCAAGATCGCGCAACTGGCAACGCCGCGCAGGCTGGCTGTGGCTGCCTCGGCAGTCGCAGAGCGGCAGCCCGACGTTGAAGAAACCCTCACCGGCCCGGCTGTGAAGATCGCCTACAAAGATGGCAAGCCCACCCCTGCTGCGGAAGCCTTCGCCAGGAAGGCCGGTCTTGATGTTTCCAAACTGGAAAAAGTCACAACTCCAAAAGGAGAATATCTCTCCGCGCGTGTCATCAAAAAAGGCCGCTCGGCGAAAGAGGTCCTCGGCGAGGCGCTTTCCAAAACAATCGCTTCGATTTACTGGCCCAAAAATATGTACTGGCGTGAAGGCGCGCCAGAGCGTTTTGTGCGCCCTGTTCGCTGGATTGTGGCTTTGCTGGATGGTGAGATTATCCCCGTCGAGTTTGCCGGGATAAAAGCAGGAAGCGAATCACGCGGGCACCGCCTGTTCAGCAATGGAATAACAAAGATAAGCTCGGCAGCCTCTTATAACGACGCACTCAAGAAAGCTCACGTCATCGCCGACCGCAGCGAGCGTGAGCAGCAGATTCGCAAAGCTTTGGACGCAGCCACGCGAACCATCGCAGGCGCGCGCTGGCGCGAAGACAAAGAGCTGCTGGATACCGTGGTCAACCTCACCGAATGGCCCTCGGTCATTCTGGGCAGCTTTGACCGTGAGTTCCTGTCATTGCCGGAAGAAGTTCTGGTCACCGTGATGCGCGATCATCAAAAGTATTTTGCGGTGGAGGATGCCGCGGGTAAGTTGGCGCCGCATTTTCTTACGGTGCTGAATACCGAGGGCGATCCGGATGGGCTGATCCGCCACGGCAATGAGCGCGTTCTGCGTGCCCGCTTTAACGATGCACGCTTCTTCTGGAATAGCGACCAGAAATCGCCGCTCAAGCAACGGGTCGAGAGCCTGAAATCCGTGACCTTCCAGAAAGATCTGGGCAGCTACTACGAAAAGAGCCAGCGGGTCAAAAAGCTTGCCGGCAAGCTGGCGGCCCATTTGAAAAACGCGGGACTCTCACTCAATGAAAACGCCGTTCAAGAAGCGGCGGAGCTGAGCAAGACCGACCTGACCACGGATTTAGTCAAAGAGTTTACCGAGTTGCAGGGAATCGTGGGCGGCTTGTATGCCAAACACCAGGGGCACGGCCAGGCAGTCGCGGATGCTATCTACGATCACTACAAACCGCAGTCTATGGAAGACCCTGCTCCGCGCACGCTTGAGGGAGCAGTGCTCTCGATTGCCGACAAGGCCGATACCATTGCAGGAATGTTTGCCCTGGGCCTGCAACCGACGGGCTCGAAAGATCCGTTTGCGTTGCGGAGGCAGGCAAATGGCATTGTAAAAACCATTGCTGAGCATAAGCTCAAGCTCAGCCTGCGTGAAGTCTTCTCAGATTCGCGCGCCACTTACAAAGGTTCTGAAGCCGAGAAAAAGTTTAGCGCCGGTGAGCAAGGCGAAGCACTCAGCGCTTTCCTGCGCGAGCGGCTTGAGTTTTATCTGCGCGAAGCACGCGGCTTTGCTTACGATCTGGTGAATGCCGTGCTTGCCGCCGGATACGATGATGTCGTGGACGCACTCGCCCGGGCCGAGGCGCTGGCTGGAGTGCGCGACAGCAAGGATTTTGAGGCCATCTCCATTTCATTCAAACGAGTGAAAAATATTCTGCGGCAGGCGAGGGAATCGAAGTTTGTTGTTGGTGAAGCGCCCAATGCGGCGCTGCTGCAGGATGATGCCGAACGCACCCTGCTCAACCTCGCATCGCAGATCGCTTCCGTGGCTGAAAATCACAGCAGGTCGGGCGATTATCGTTCGGCGCTGGCTGAAATTTCCAAGATACGTCCGGCGCTGGATATCTTCTTCGACAAGGTCATGGTCATGGTGGAGGATGAAAAACTCCGCGCCAACCGCCTGGCTTTGCTGCAAAAGCTGTTGGCAGATTTTTCCACCATTGCCGACTTCTCCGAGATTGTGACTGAGAAAAAAGTGTAGGCATTTCCGAGAACTGAGAACTGAGAACCGAGAACCGAGAACTGCTTCTCGGTTGACGCATTTCCCTCAAGCGAGGTATGGTTGAGCGCACTATCGTGAAGGGGAAGCATGTCTTCACCGCAACAGTCTGCGGAAAGTGAGGCGCGTTGGCGCAAGCTCCTGACCCAGGGCCATCGTGGGCTTCGCTTCACGCATCTGCTCTTCCGTTACATGCCCAGCCCGCCGCGATGCAAGGTCTGCCATAATCCATTTGGTGGTTGGGGCGGCAAGTTTGCCGGGCTGTTCGGCTTCAAGGCATCGCGAAAAAATCCCAATCTCTGCACACGTTGCTGTGACGCGCTGCCTCCCGGAGGCGCTGAGGTCGATGTAGCCGTGCTTTTCGCCGACGTGCGCGGTTCCACCCAGCTCGGCGAGCGTCTTTCGCCCGATGCATTCGCAACGCTGCTCAACCGCTTCTATCGCACCGCAACCGAAGTCCTCATCCGCCGCGACGCCATCGTTGACAAGCTTATCGGGGACGCAGTGATGGCGCTGTTCTTGCCCGGCGTTTGCGGTCCCGCATATAAGCGCCGTGCCGCCGAGTCTGCCCTGGCGCTGCTTCACGCAGTTGGCTATGGAATGCCCGGTGACGCTGCACCCTGGATGCCCATCGGAGCCGCGGTCAACTCGGGCTTGGCCTATGTCGGCAATGTCGGAGGCGAAGGCGTGGTTGATTTCACAGCACTGGGCGATACGGTCAACACCGCTGCCCGCATGGCCTCCAGCGCTGCGGCCGGCGAAGTGCTGGTCAACGAGGCTGTCTATGCTGAAGTGGCTGGTGATTTTCCCGGCGTGGAACAGCGCTCGCTGGTCGTGCGCGGCAAACAGGCAGCCTTGACGGTGCGCACTCTCGCCACCCACGGCGCCGAACCGCGCCGAACCGAGCCCTGAGCCTGTCGAAGGGGGCGTCGAGTATAGATGAAGGTTCCCGATTGGATTATGTTTCCTGCTCACCCTTCAGCGTGCTCACGGTGCGTCTGGCCGCGGTGCAGGCTGCAGCAAAGGAAAAGCTGGGGATACGAAGGTGGACGGACGAAATAAAAATTACGCGGTCAAAATTCAGAAAGGGAGCTCTTGTGGGGGAGAGGGGAGGGCTTCTCTATGTTCACCCTTGTTCAGTGTGCTGAATTCTGCAATTAAACCGGGAAATTGTCAACCACTGGTGGTGCATGTACTGTGGCCAGAAAAAGCTGATTTCGGTTTGATAACTTTTTGATAACCTCCTTTTGACAACCTAAAGATGCGTTCCTTTACCGTCTCTCTTTCTGCCCAAGCCGCCTCGCTCCGGTGATACCGTTTACTTGCAATTCCACAATAGACGCGTTAGTCTCCAAAGATTGGTAATTGTAGGAGGAGAATCCAGTGGCGCTTAAGATTACGACACGCAGTGAGAATGGAGTAACGGTTGTCATGTGCAATGGCAGGATCGTTTTTGGTGAAGAATCCTCGCAACTGCGTGAACAGATCAAATCTCTTTTGGGGCAGTCGAAGAAAATTGTCTTGAACCTGGGCGGGGTCAGTTACATTGACAGCGGCGGGTTGGGCATTCTGGTTGCCCTCTACACCTCGGCCCGCTCCAGCGGCGGAGACATCAAACTCGCCAATCTCACACAACGCGTAGGCGATATTCTGCAGATCACAAAGCTCTCCACCATCTTCGAAGTCTACGACGGAGAGCAAAAAGCGATCAACGCATTTTCCTAGAGCATTTTCAAAGTTGCTATCTCCTCCGCGGTGAGTCCTCTTTGAGATGGGTTACTTTGACCAGGCCAGACGCGGCGCTTATACTGCTGTTACTGGTCTTTAAATTTTCTGCTCTTGATTTGCCCATCGAGGATTTGGGCGGTTAGCTCAGTTGGTTAGAGCGCCTGCCTTACAAGCAGGAGGTCGCAGGTTCGAGTCCTGCACTGCCCACCAAAATTCAGGTCCGTTGCAAGCTCTAAACTTCAAGGAATGCTTCGCTCAGTAGTCTGAGGTTTTGTCTGGCAACTCTTGCGGCTTTTTCTTACTTCTGTTGACAACATCCCAATACAAACTGAGGTCGGCTTGTTTCTGTTTTTCGTCCTTCCACTCGGCTATAAGATGGCCGTAGGTTGGGCACAGAAAGCGGATTAATCCGGAATCCTTGCCTAAGGTATTTTCTTCATTTACAGGCCGGTCGCAGTCTCCGCACAGCCAGGTAACAACTTTGTCCCGGTCTGTGAACGCGCTAATGGACCGATGAATTGCCATTTCTACCACCATGAAGCCTTGTGGGCCGGATTGCCCATGAGGGCCCAGCGGACGGGTGTTCCAACGAACCCTCAGCGGAGACTCAGGCAAAGTGAAGGGATATGTCTCTGTGCTAATAGTCTAATTGTTACTGAGTGCTGTGCAACATATTTGTTTGCTTTTAGATTGTCCAAGTTCCATTGTAGGCACATTCCCGTTCTGGGAGTTGGCCGGCAATTCGGCTCCAAGTTGCAAGCTCTAAGCTCCAAGAGGTTCTTCGCTGCGCTCAGGATTTCGCCTCGCAGCGTAGTTCTTAAATTGCTCTGAGCGAAGCCGAAGGGCCGCGAAAACGGATCAAGTCCGAGTCCTGCACTGCCCACCCAATCAGCTCCAAGTTGCAAGGTTCACAAACTAGATCCTTCGCCGCGCTCAGGATTCCGCTTTTGGGGCCCACCGCGCTGTGGTAAGCTAACATGACTTTCGTACAACTTCTTAGAGGCACGGGAGATAAGAGAGCATGGCTGGGCAGCAGCGATTCGCGCTTGTACTCGTCAAACCGTCGCATTATGACAATGACGGCTACGTGATCCAGTGGATACGTTCGGCCGTTCCTTCAAACTCGCTGGCTGTGGTCAACGGGTTGGTGCTCGACTGCAAGCAGCGCCGCGTGCTCGGCGACGACGTAGAAATCGCCATCACCTCAATGGACGAAGACAACACGCGCATCCGGCAAAAACGGATTGTGCAACAGCTTGCCGGCAACCGTGGCCTGGTCATGCTGGTGGGCGTGCAATCCAACCAGTTTCCCCGCGCCATGGATATCGCGCGCCCCCTGCGCGCAGCCGGTGTCCAGGTCTGCATCGGCGGTTTTCATGTTTCCGGCTGTCTTTCCATGTTGCCCGGTGTGACCCCCGAACTGCAGGAGGCCATGGATCTCGGCATCTCGCTCTATGCAGGCGAGGCTGAAGAAGGGCGTCTCGACCAGGTGCTGCGCGACGCCTGGCAAGGCACTCTCAAGCCGCTCTACAACTACCTGGACAATCTGCCCTCTGTGGAAGGCGCTCCTCTGCCGCTGCTGCCGGCCGAGACGATTCGCGGGACAATCGGCAAATACACCAGCTTCGATGCCGGCCGCGGCTGTCCGTTTCAGTGCTCCTTCTGCACCATCATCAACGTGCAGGGACGGAAATCGCGGCGGCGTTCGGTGGATGAGATCGAACAGATCGTCCGCCGCAACCTGGAGCAGGGTGTGGGCCGCTTCTTCATCACCGACGACAATTTTGCGCGCAACACCGAATGGGAAAAGATCTTTGACCGCCTGATCGCCATGCGCGAGCAGGAGAAGCTGAACATCAAGTTCATGATCCAGGTCGATACCATGTGCCACCGCTTGCCCCACTTCATCGAAAAGGCCGGCCGCGCCGGAGTGCGGCGCGTTTTTATCGGCCTGGAAAGCATCAATCCCGCGAGCCTGCTTGGCGCCAGAAAGAAGCAGAACAAGATCGCCGAATACCGCAAGATGCTGCTGGCGTGGAAGCGCGCTGGGGCCATCGTGTTTGCCGGCTACATCGTCGGGTTTCCCGAGGACACGCCGCAATCGGTTCTTCACGATATCGAGATCATCCAGCGCGAACTGGCGATTGATCTCCTGGAGCCGCACTCGCTGACGGCGCTCCCCGGATCGGAAGACCATCAGAAGCTCCATAAAGCCGGCGCGTTCCTCGATCCTGACCTCAATAAATATGACCTGGAGCACGTGACCACGGTCCATGCCACCATGTCGAAGGAGCAGTGGGAGAAGGTCTATCGCGATTCGTGGACAACCTTCTATTCGCTCGATCACATGAAAACCATGATGCGCCGCGCCGCAGCCACCGGGATTCAAGTCGGCAACGTGATGGTGCTGCTGCTGTGGTTCCACAGTTGCATCGTGTTTGAGAAGGTGCATCCTCTGCAGGGAGGCTTCCTGCGCCGCAAGTACCGCAAAGACCGGCGCTCAAGCCTGCCCATCGAGAGCCCGTTTGTCTTCTATCCGCGCTTCCTTGGGAATTTTATCTACAAACATTTCAAGGTAGCCCAATTGGCGTGGCGCCTGCACCGCTTCCAGAAGCGCCTGGAGCGCGACCCCGAAGCCCGCAACTACTCCGACGTGGCCCTGACCCCCGACCATGACGACGGCTCTGATGTGCTGGAGATGCTCACCAGTCACGCGCCGCCGAAACCCGCCGTAGTACACATAGAGACCCAGCAAATACAGAACCAGGCAGAAGTAACCGCCGGCGGAGCGCCTTAAGAGCAGTTTCAGGTTTCAAGAACCCAGATCCCTCGACTGCGCTCGGGATTTCGCCTCGCGGCTCAGACGCCGCGAAAACGGCTCAAGTTTCGAGTTTCAAAAAACAACCGCAAAACCTTTCGCCGCGGATGAACGCGGATCAACGCAGATTTTTTGGAAATCGCAGGGGCCCCCACCCCACTTGCTAGCTAGTGATTTGAGGTCTCAAAATCGCGTCTGACCCGCGTCATTACTGGCGAGAGTCAATCCGAGGCAGGGGACTAGCTGCTAGTCTGTTTTAACCACCACTGGACGTTTTGATTTCGTCAATTCCGTTTGCATCTTGTCCTCCTGAACGCCGTTTTTTGGCGTGAAGGATCTTGCGGTTTCTTTGTCTGGGCAATGCTGTTCTTTGCGCCCAGGAAAAACTAAAACAGGGCTGGCCCACCACGCCACTTGCTAGCAAGTGTTTTTGAGCCTCAAAATCGCGTTTGACACGCGTCATTGCTGGCGAAAATCAATCCGGGGCAGGGGACTTGCTGCTGGTCCAGTCCTCAGAATCCAGCATCACCTCAAATTTTCAAAGAGCCAATGGGTTATGAAACCCCGCATTCTGGAATGCGTAACGTAAACACACGTCTAGCCCAATTGTGGCCCGCAGCTTCTGAGAAATCAAGGTTTTGATATCAGAATGATACCGTTTTTGAACTAAAACAAAAGCCTACCGCAGATTTAACGGATCACGCGGATTCTTTAAAAAGTAGCGTATTGCTTTGTGTCCTTTGTGATTCATTCCTTCGTGTCCGTAGCCTGCCCTGAGCCAAGCCGAAGGGTGGTTAAACAAAACCCCGCGGCAAAGTTGATATATTGCTCTCATGCTGAACGTCTTCCTCCAAAACGCCGCACCGAGCCTGGGACGCAGCGTTAGCGCGATGTTCCGCCACCTGGGAGCGCTCGGGCTTTTCTCCCTCGCGATTCTCGATGGCTCTCCCCTGCCCACCTTTGGAGGCCCCGACATCCTGACGGCAATTCTCGCTGCCCGGCACGGCAATCCATGGTACGAGTATGCGGCAGTGGCAACCGCAGGATCGGTGATCGGAGCCTACCTCACGTTCAGAGTCGCACGCCGGGCGGGATCGGCTTACCTGCAAAGCAAATTCGGAAATCGCAAACTCGGAAATCGCGAATTCGGAAACCGCGAATTCGGAAACCGCGAATTCGGAAATCGCGAATTTGGAAACCGGAAGACGGATGCCATTCTCCGCTTTTTTCACAAATGGGGTACCAGTGCTCTTGCGGTTTCTGCGGCCGTGCCCTTTCCATTTCCCACCAGCGTGCTTTTCGCGGCGGCCGGCGCTTCCAACTACAGCCCCAGGAGATTTCTGACGGTCGTAACCATCTGCCGGGGCGTCCGTTACACCGTCATCGCCATCATCGCCGAGCACTACGGCCGCAATTTCGTCCGCGCTCTGCGCCAGCCGGGCCAGTATTGGGGATGGCTGCTGCTGCTCGCGGCCGTTCTCTTCAGCCTGATCATCGCTGGAATCGTGGTCAACCGGCGGCTGACGGCTACAACCAGTGCGTGAAGCTGGGAACGCCGGGGCAGGCGGCGGGAATCGCCGGCACGCGGATTTTTGAAAAGCGGTTAAATCGTTTTCCTGAGGACTGAGACGACAACTGCGGACTAACGAGAAAGCCGAGCTTGGCGGCCGGGTTTCTGCACGTCGCTTGTCATTACCGAAGAGCAGCTAATGGGGCTTGCGATTGTTGAAGAAAATCCGTGCATAACTGAGCATCGTGCGTTTGGAGTACGCCGCCACTCTAGCCGTTAGGTGATCTATATGCATAGGGCTTAGCCGCCTTGCGGATTTTCTCACACGCATCTTGAACTTGAGTTGCTGCTATTTCCATCTCCGTTTGGTCACTTGTTGAGAAAAGCTTCACCAGGGCAATGTTTATGGCTCCTAATTCACTAACTGCTACCGCAGCTAAGTCAGTTGGCACATCATAATCTTGAGCAAAGACGCGGCGTGCCGCAGCAATTTTCGCCCTGATTTGCTCTTCCTTATTAGCAATGTCTTTGACGGCGCGAGCCACCATATGCTGCGTGTGTAGTTCGTAAAACGACCACGCCGCCTCTTGCACTTCGCGGGTTGCATCAGTAAGCAACCTGGCAGCTGTCGTGGCTGCAACGTCTGCGATCTCATTTGCCTTCTTGGGCGTTTGCTTCTGTCGTTGCGCCCTAATGAATTCCCGGTTCATTTCCTCAACTTGCGCTCTCAAATCTCGTGGAAACATTTGGATTTCAATATTAGCGTCGCTCAGCAGTTGGTCACCAAGTCCTCGAATCTCGGGATTCGGATCTAACATGCCGATGACTACGCGGGCCACCTTCCGGTCGACGAGCCGCTGCGCACAAGGAATCTTCGGATGTTTCCTAGCGGTACAGGGTTCGAGTGTCGTGTAGATCGTGGCACCTGCGACCAAATCATCTGGCAGCTTCTTGTCCAACGCTATATATTCAGCATGGCACTGGGGAATCTCTCCGCGATGCGATTTGCTGATAACAGTTCCGTTTTTGACCACAACTGCACCAACCATCGGATGCGGCCTTCCGTCTTCAGGAACACTCTTTTGTGCCTCCTCAATGGCCATAAGCGCGAAACGTCGATCATCATCTGCATAGTTAGTTCCGACAAATGTGCGTAGACGAGGAATAAGATTTGATAAATCTTTATAATCGATCACCATATCTCTGGACTCTGCATAGATTCTGTCAACTAACCCTCGGAGGCTTTCGTCTTTCAGTCCGCGCGCAATGTGGTCTTGCTTAAATCTGATACAAGAATCCTCTGCACGTTTAGAGCTTTCGTAGATCTGGCGAAGGATTTCTAGATGGGCATCACTCACGTTGCGAGGGAGCTCAGTTAGCAATCTCTCGAAATCACCCTGGTATCTAGTAAACAGATCCACAAAAAAATCAATGTACTGCGAAACATCGTCGGGAGAGTCGAGTTTATCTCTTTGCTTGTCCACTCTTTCTTGCAGACGCTTGAGCTGGCTGATCGTATCGACCGTATTATCTCGCCAGTCCCGAAGATGCGACAGAATCACGTCCATCGGGACACCAGTATAATCGGTCATTCCGGCGAAAAATGATCGCTTCCAGCTAGTCACTTGCCTTCCCGTCCTCTCATGAGTATAGTTTTTTAATTTTACTCCAGCATGTCACAGCTTGACTCCCCACCTAAGCTACCGCACAATCACGGCATGTCAGACTTAACGAAGATTCTGTTGAGTGCTGCAACAGGCTGGGCGCTCGGTCTCATTTCAGGAATTTTGCTTGAACCATTTAAAGCGTGGTATGTGCGGCAATTTACAGCCAAACGTGCCCGGAAGGATATCTATAAAGAGTTTGCTGATGTGTATTTCCGCATTGTTGTGCTTGGAAAACAATGGGAGTTAAACCCTTCATACATGAAACTCAACATTGAAGAAATGAGAACAGAAGTTTTTGATTTCTATTATGAACAGCACCGGGATGCGGTCTACAAGATTCCAGAGTGGAAACATCTCCAAGGTTTCTCCGAGTCAATAAAAGAAAAAATGATGGAATTCAAGAATAACAATGCGTCAATAGCGGAAATTGTAGACGGATTTGAACAGGAAATCGCCTTGCTCACAAGATTCAAAATGTTTGATAGCAAACTCTTCAACAACCAGCTTCAAAAACTTCGAGCCAGACAGAAAGCTTCAGAGCTCACTCTATGACCCGGGCTACACTTATTCCTTCGGAGGTGAAAAAATAGGAACCTCTATCGGATTTTTCGCAAATGCATGGGAGATCCAAAAATAAACAACGCCTTTCTGTAGTGCTCTATCAAACTCAAGGTTGTGTTCCATGAAAATTGTTGCCTCATCACCAACAGCGAGTCTGTATGGAACGACAGCGCCCTGATAAATGTTCAAGACGGCAGCAGTTTCCGGCTTGTGGCGAGAGCGGTCCTTTTCAGACGCATATTGGTAGAAACCATAGTTGGTCAATGTCGTTGGTGCGGTTCCGATGTTCTGTATAGACACTTTAAGATATTTAGGGTCTCCGGGGGGAGCGGGTCGCTTAACCATACCTGCCCATGCCTGAACACACAGTTTGGGGCCTGAAGACAGTTTCAAATAAATGTTCCAAGAAAGGCTCGCTACACCTGTGCAAGCTCCAACGCCGGCGACCCATTGAGTAATGTTCATGCTTTAGGGTTTTACCACGATTTCAGGGTAGCCCGGCCCAAACGGTTATTTCATGATTACTCTTGAGGGTGCCGGGTCCTAGCTCTGCTAGGGAGGGGGTTTTATTTGTACTCGATGAATCCTGACGAGAACAGACTACACTGATGCCATACCCTGGGGGCTGAAGCGCTTCCAGCAAACCGGAGATCAGCATTACTCAGTTGTAATCGCTGGGAAGCAAGCCCCAACGGGGCGACGTATTATAGCCCAGCGCTTCCAGCGCTGGGTATGGATGCCAAAATGATCCGAGTCCCGTAGGGACGACGCTCGCTCCTTATCCGAATACGAAGCGTTCGTCATATTCCATGCTGTTCTTCTTCAAAAACAAAATATATTCTTGTTCGAACGTCTGTTTGCGGTGATGTTCCCGCTGGTTCCTGATGTACCGGATCGTGTTTTCAATTTGGGAAGGGCCGACGCTGAATGCGCCGTAGCCCTCCTGCCAGGCAAACCTGCCGCGGCCGGGAGATTTTTCATTGATCCATTTGGAGGAAACACCTTTGATGCTTTGGAGGGCTTTTGCCAGCGGCAGCACCGCCGGGACGGAAAGCAGGATGTGGGCATGGTTTTCGATGCCGCCGATGGCCGGAACTCTCATGCCGCGCTCCACGGCCACCGAGACAATGAGTTTCCACAGGCGTTCTTGAAATTCCGGACGAATCAAAGTTTTGCCTCTCTTTGGTGCTGAAGACGCAATGCAGGTTGTTGTTTACGAAAGAGTGTGCCATGTTGGTTGCATCCTTCTGGCGTCGTCCTTACAGGACTTGGTTTATTTGGTTTGCTTACCCAGCGCTGGAAGCGCTGGGCTATAATACGCCGCCCCTGCCGGGGCTGTGAATCCTTCGGACTCGGGAAATGACTGATGTTTAACCACCCTTCGGCTTGGCTCAGGGCAGGCTACGGACACGAAGGAATGAATCACCAAGGACACAAAGAAAGCCGGGACAGGTCCGCTCTAGTCAAAAAACAGTTATCAAAACCGCGTCTGACCACTGTATGACTGTGGTGGGCCACCCCGGCCTGGACTAAATTCTTCGCCCCCGTTCAGGAGCTGAACTTTTGGCGGGACGCGCGCCGTTTTTCCCCACAAAAGTTCGAAGCCATCCCCACACGCGCTGGCGCGCGAATGGGGCACCCAGGTTTATCTAGTCATGATATCACTCTGGTATCAAAACGTTGATTTCCTCGAAACAGCAGGTCATCATGGAGAAGCAGTTGTCAGCTACCAGTTGCCGGTCCACGGCACGCCGGGACAGGTTGCCAGTGAAAAACAACTGCAAAAGAACACGGGGTGAGCGCGAAGCGGCCTGGTTTTGGCTGCGGAGCCCTTAGGCAAAAGACAGCATTCAAGAATGCGGGATTGATAATCCTTTTGGTCTTTGAAAATTTAGTGCGACTCGGGATTCTGTGGACAGGACTAGCAGCAAGTCCCCCGCCCCGGATTGATTTTCGCCAGTAATGACGGGGGTCAGGCGCGGTTCTGGACCCTTCAACGACTTGCTAGCAAGTGGGTGGGGTGATCCCCCAAAATACGTTTTTAGGCCGTTGGCCACCCGGACCGCAAAACCCATCGCGATGAAAGAGGTCTTACTTCATCCGTAAGCTGTTCAGCATCTTTTGGTAAGTGCGGCTCAACTGACTGAACTGGTTCTGCGGAGCAATAAACACCACGTACAGCAAGCCACCCTGGGGACGCGGCAACGCTACCAGCCAATCGCGCTCCGCCAGCGCTCTGCCATTCTGCTGAACGGGCGAATTGCCAATGAGATTCACCGACCGGCCCTGCACACCATTGACCTGGATACTTTGCGGGTTTCCTGACACCTGCATGCCGGCGTTGGACTGTTGCAGATTCTGGATCAGGTCTTGCATCGCCTGATCAAGCGAAGAGTTGTTCTGTTCCTGCGCCCCACCGACAATAGCGCCATAGGCAATTGTTCCCTGTGAAACGCCGGCTTGCGGGGCGATGGTGACCGTCGAATTCTGGTCGCCGGCAGTCTGCCAATTCGAGGGATACGAAATGTTGAAGGCGTTGTGCGTGAATTGGGTGAAGTTGCTGCTGGGCTTGATCTGTCTGTAGCTTACATTGGTGATATTCCCATTCTGGGAACCGACCGGAGCGCCGTTGTTGTTGGTAGATGCTGAAGGCAGGTTTGACGGAATGGCGCCGCCCTGGGCATTCTGTTGCGCCCAGAGACCCTGCTTGGCGCCGTCGGCAATTTCCTGGGCCGTATAGGTTCTAATACCGTTCGACTGTTGCTTGGCGCTAACGAAGGCCTGGCTAGTATCAAAATAACCCCTCGGGGGCCAGCCCTGAATCTCTTTCTCAACCGAAGCTACACGGTTGCCCGGGCTGGGGTGGTCGCTGAGAAACTGCGGGCTGCCGGCTCCGCCTTGTTGCTCGAGCTTCTGGAAGAACTCGGCCAGGGCCTTGGGGTTGAAGCCCGCCCGGTACATGATGATGGCGCCTACCGCATCGGCCTGAGCTTCATCGGCGCGGGAATACTTCATGAACACCGTCCCGGCGCCAATCTGTATGCCTAAACGGGCGATATTGCCGACGGTGTTGCCCGGGAGAACGGCGCCCAGAATGCCCAGAAGTCCCTGGGCCAGCGATGCTTTCCCCGCCTGTTTCGCGGAGTGCTGCATGTAAATGTGAGACATCTCGTGGGACATCACGCCCGCCAGTTCGGCTTCACTATCGGCCGCCTGGATCGTGCCCAGATTGATGAAAATAGGTCCGCCGGGCAGGGCAAAGGCATTGATGTCCTTTTGCGGAATAACGTGGAATTGGTAGGGCCACGACTGGTCCTGTGGGATCGCAGGGACCAGCCTTCTTCCCAACTGCTGGACGTACTGCGTCACCGGGCTGGAGTCGGGCAGAACAGGCATTTGCTTGTACACCTCAGCCATGGCTTGCAAGCCGGCTTGTTCCTGCTCCTGTTTGGTCATCCCGGAAGCGGAGCCGGGATCGGGCAATTGCGGTTGCTGTTGAGCGCCCAACCATGTTGGTTCAGCGATGAGCACTGCCAATATCACTGCCAATACTTTTGCTTGAAATGTGCGTCGTTTCATAAAAAACCTGCCTTCTGGACGGAGCGGGCAAGACCCTGGCCGCATCTTTATAGTTACTAAAATTTGGGACTACAGCAATTATTAAATTGGGAGTGCATATCTGTTCGCGAAGTTCACGCAGGATTCTCTCAAATATCTGCTGAACTCCGGTTATTCGGCAATCCCCGGGCAGTCCGCGAGGTCAAAACGCATAGTTCGTCTCCCGCATTCTCAGAGTAATTCGTAGGTCATTCGGCATCTGTACCATACTGCTCACTCACCAATTTTCCCGTCGTGGCTTCCTCACGCCGCTTAGCATATTTAAATGTTTAACCACAAAGGACACGAAGGAATGAATCACGAAGGACACAAAGAAATGCACGTCAAATTTCACGTCACCAGTTTCACAAGGCAACTGCAAAGACTTTTCACCACGGATTAACACGGATCGACGCGGGTTTAGTATTGCCTCTCACCTTCCGTGCAAAAAGTCGTCCACCGACTTGATGAACAGATTGGGCTGGTCCACGAAGGTCATGTGTCCGGATTGGGGCACGATCACCAGCTTTGATCCGGCAATCTTTTCGTGCATCGTGCGCGAGAGCGATGGGTCGGATTCATCGTGGTCCCCGCAGATCATCAACGTGGGCACATGGATACTCGACAGCCGGTCGGTGTACTCCACCGACTTCAGGTTGCCGTCAATCACGAACTCGCCGTGCGATCCCCACATCTCGCGATAAAGGTCCCATGACAAGGTGGTGTTGCCGGCCACGGGATCGTAGTTGGGATCGGGGCGGCGTTGGTACAAAAATGGGAAATATCCGTCGCCCCAGGCGAGTGCGGCATAGTCGTTGGGATAGCGGTTGTTTTCCCAAACTTTGCCTTTGCCGAACAGACCGGCCTTCTCAAAGTTCTCGAGTTTTGCACGCTCATCAGGCGCCATATTCTGCTTTTCATGGGCCAGCACTTCGTTCATGGCCGAGGTGCTCTGGAAGGTGCTGCCCAGTATGAGGTGCGTCAGGTTTTGCTGATACTTCAAGGCGTAGGCCTGGGCCAGCACGCCACCGTAAGAATGGCCGAGCAGATTGATCTTCCCCAGGCCCAGCGCCTGGCGGACTGCTTCCACGTCTTCCACCATGTTTTCGACGGTGTACTGGGTGGTGTCCTCGAGTTTTTCGGAGCGGCCGGAGCCGCGTTCGTCTATGAAGATGAGCTTGTTGGTCCGCGCCAGGGGCAGCAGGTAGGGCAGAAAATAATCGTGCGATGCCCCCGGCCCGCCATGGACGATCATCAGCGGCGCTCCCCGGCCCACGGTCGTGTAGTAGATCAAGACACCGTGAGCATCAACCAAACCCTCTTCGATGGGAAAAACGGCTTGCGACTGGATGCCGTGCACCGCCGATGCCTTGGGCTTGCTGGTCTGGCCGTGGCTAGTAGAACAAAAGATGGAGACGAACATGAAACCGCAGACTAGAACGGATAAGGTCTTTGTCTTTTTCATGGCGCGGATTATAGCAGCGCGGGGGCCTTTATATCTAAGGGCTCCGCGGTAAAACCGCTCCGCCCTCGCTTTTGGTTCGCGCGGGACGGCGCTCACCAAAAGCTCACCCTGATTTGGCGGACTTACTCCAACTTCATGCGCTTGAGAAGACTTTGGAAGCGAGGATCGGAGCGTAGAGGATCGTTCATAGGATTGATCTTCAGTTCCGCCATCCAACTGTTGTGTTCCTGATAGGCTTTTTCCAGCCACTCAAAGGCGCGGTCTTTGTCTCCTAAATAAGAATAGGCGACGGCCAGATCAAAAGACGCCTTGCGGCCATGTTTCAGATCATATTGTGCCCATGCCAGCCGCTGCTTCCAATAGGATTGGGCGTCGAGGCCCTTGGCTGGAGGAATGGACTGGGACTCAGGTTCCGATCCCATCAAGACACGGGATTTGTGGTAGTTCGTCCAGGCTTCATCGTACATTCCTTTCTGTTCGTAAACCCGGGCGAGATAAACATAAGTGCGAGGGAAGCTGGGATCCATCTCAATGGTTTTCTTGCATTGTGCGATGGCCTGATCGTATTGCCGGGACATGAAGAAAACCCGCCCTATGACCGCGTTCGTGATCAAGGAAATCGGATCAACCTCTTGCGCCTTCTTGATTTCCGCGATGGCTTCCTGGGGCCTTCCCATGGCATTAAGGTATTCCGCATACCACTCCCTGACGGTGGCATAGCTGGGGTTCAGTTCAATCGCGCGTTTGTATTCCGGCTCGGCGGCGGCCCAATCCCAATGGTACGTTGTCAAATTATCTGCCATGACGGCGTGGGCCTCGCCTAAACTGTTGTCAATCGAGAGGGCTTTGCGCGCCATAGCCTCTGATTTGGCAATAGCCTCATCGGGCGGCATGATTCCGTAGGTGCCAAATACATGGTAGGAATCCGCCAGCCCGCTGTAGGCAAGGGCATAGTTAGGGTCAATGGCGATGGCCTGGTTGAAATAGTCAATGCTCTTCTTCAGTCCTTGCTCATTACGCTGCTCAAAGTAATAGCGGCCCAGAAGATAAGCATCATAGGCAGCCGGGTTCACCTGGAAGCTTGCGGCTTGCACCGTAGGCTCTTTCGGAGTCAGCTCGACCCGGATTTTGCGGGCGATGTCGCGGGCTACGTTATCCTGCAGTGCCAGCACGTCACGCAGGTCTGATTCGTAGTTCTCTGCCCATAGATGTCTGTCATTATGTCCTTCGATCAATTGTGCCCGGATTTTTACATGATCACCCGTACGCTGCACCGAGCCTTCCACCACGGCATCCACATTCAATTCCTGGGCAATCTGCGGCAGGGATTTATGCGCATACTTGTATTGCATGCTGGAAGTGCGCGAGATTACGCGCAGCGATCCGATTTGAGCCAGATCAGTGGTTAATTCGTCGGTCATTCCATCCGCAAAATATTCCTGCGAAGGGTCGCCGGAGAGATTTTCAAGAGGCAGCACAGCCAGCGAACGAATAGGATGCCCTGGCTTGCCCAGTAGAGCATCGCGCCATCCCCAGGGGTTGAGGATCGCAATGACCATTAACGCCAAGGCAATGGGCGTTACTACAGCAATCGCCCAGGTTTTTACAGGGTGGGATTTCTTGGATTCTGGACGTCGAGCAGCAGGATCGAGTGGAGCGGCGATCGCAATGGCAGGCGTTTGCACCGCCACGTTTTCTGCTTTGCGAAGTAACTGCAAATCGGGCGGAGCTGCCGCCTTGGGCATCTCGATTACGACTTTTTCAATGAAGCGATAGCCGTGCCGGCCCACGGTCTCAATAAAGCGGGGCTTTTCCGCGCTGTCATTCAAAGCACGGCGGGCCTTGGCGATCACCGTGTTCAGACTGTGGGTGAAGTCGATGAAAACGTCGGATGGCCAGAGCTGCTGACGAAGTTCTTCCCGGGTGACAACTTCATTGGCGTACCGCAACAGAACTACCAGGGCTTGAAAAGGCTTTTCTTCCAGCGGTACCCGCAGCCCGTGTTTGCGTAGCTCCCCCGAGCGCAGGTCGGCCTCATACACGCCAAAGCGTAGCGTTCCATGCACCGATTCCTGCATCTGCGGAGGCATAGTGTGTGGAAATCAATATGACAGATGCTGCGGATTGTAGCACGGAAATCCCGTGTTCTCTGTGAGCTTTTTAGCTCAAACCCAGCGTTTTCAGCAGGTTGTACCGTTTTCCAGAAATATTTGAAAGGTATTCGCCGCGGCATTGCCGGGATGCGGTTTTCATTTTGAAATGGCGAAGTTCCACTTGGGGAAGACAACGGCCCGTGGTTGTGGCTTCGGTCGCAGCCACGGGCTGGAAGTTATCCGCGAGGAACGCCAATCAAGACAAACTTGGAGGAGGGCATATGAGCCTGAACGTGCTCAAGGCAGATGTGTATAGAGGAAAGTTTTCAAAGTGGACCGCAGTTAGCGTTTTGCTGATCACGGTTCTTGCCGCAGATTCGTTTGCGCAGATGCCCAGCGCCGCTGCCCGGCAAACCACGCCATTTGCAGTGGCTTCAAGTTTGCCTGCGAAACCGGTTTTGCTGGCGAGCTTGCGTCCGGCCCCGGGTATCGTTTGGCAGAGGGTGAAGACCGACGATAGGCCACTGGATGGCCCCGTGCTCTACCAGATCATCTTTCGCAGCAGCGCGACGCCGGGACACATTCCTCGCATCGCCAACAATTTCACGCTGACCAATTCGCTGATCAGCGATAACGGCACGCAAGTAGCGATTGGCGGGCTCGCCATCAACGGCAACACAGGCATCATCAGCTTTGCCAATGGGCAAACCTTCCCCGGAACCGGCGGGGTCGCGAGCGTCACTTCGGGCAATAACTTCATTACCATCGGCGGCACAGGGACAAATCCGACGGTTGCGCTGAATACCACAACTACAGACACACGCTACCTGCAGCTCGGCGGCGGCACCATGTCAGGCATGATTACCTTCGCCAATGGGCAGGCATTTCCCGGAACGGGAACGGTGACCAGCATAGCCACGGGAGCTGGACTCGGCGGCGGCCCGATTACTGGAACAGGCACCATCAGCATTACGAGCGGTGGCGTGACCAATGCCATGCTGGCCAATCCTTCGGTAACCATCAATACGCTGGGTGGGTCAGGACTGGCAGGCGGAAGCGCTCTACCGTTAGGCGGGACGCTCTCATTGAACATTGCCAATGGCGGGGTGACGAACGCTATGCTGGCCAATCCTGCACTGACCGTGAGTGCCGGTTCAGGGCTCGCGGGAGGAGGCAGTGTGGCCCTGGGCGGAACTACCACACTGAACCTGGATACCACCTTTACCAACGCGCACTACCTGCAGCTAAACGGTGGAACGCTGACCGGAGCGCTCAGTGGCACGACGGCCAGCTTTAGTGGAGCGGGAAGCTTTAGCGGACTGTTTTCAGCAGGTGGGGGCTTGCGGCTTCCTGCCGTCAATACCGCAACGCCGGGCGGCGGCTTTGGTTCCAATACCTTTGACGCCATAGCTTCGGTGTATAACAGCGGCAACGCCACGGCTGAAAATCAGCTCTTCCGCTGGCAGACGGAAGCGGTGGGCAACAACACTGTTAATCCTGCGGGTAGTTTCAACCTTTTGTTCTCGGGCACGGCAAACAACTTCACGCCTACCGAGACCGGGCTTTCCATCGCCAGCAACGGACGCATCAGTTTTGCTCCTGGGCAGGTATTTCCCGTTTCGGGATTACCGGCAGCGGGTGGCGACGCCAGCGGTACTCTGTCGGGTTTGACGGTCGTGGGCCTGCAAGGCACGCCGCTTGCAAGCACCGCTCCGGGCAGCGGTCAGGTCCTGCAGTTCAACGGGACAAAATGGGCGCCTGCGGCAGCCAGCTCCGGGACCGTAACCAATGTCTCCGGAACGGCGCCGCTCACGGTGACCAACGGGACCACGATCCCCAACATTAGTCTGGCGGCGGGGGGTATAACCAATTCACTGCTGGCGAATCCTTCGTTAACGGTTAGCGCTGGTTCCGGGCTGACGGGCGGAGGCAGCGTGAACCTGGGTGGCAGCATCACCTTGAGCATCGCCAACGCCGGAGTGACCAACGCTATGTTGGCCAATCCTGCGCTGACCGTCAGCGCCGGTTCAGGGCTGACTGGAGGAGGCAGTGTGGCCCTGGGCGGAACCACCACGCTGAACCTTGACGCCAGTTTTACTAATGCGCGCTACCTGCAACTCAGCGGTGGCACCCTCACAGGTGGATTAGCGCTCGGAGCCACAGGAACGGCTAATACGGGCGCGGGCGCGACTTCTAATCCGACCGACTGGACAGCGTCAGTGTTTAACAGCAATACCAGCACGGCACAAGCTCAGCTCTTCCGCTGGCAGGCCGAGCCGGCAGGGAACAATAGCGCCAATCCTTCAGGCAGCTTCAACCTGCTGTTCTCGGGTACGGCGAACAACTTCACTCCGGCTGAGACCGGGCTTGTGATTGCGAGCAATGGCCGCATTACATTCGCACCGGGGCAAAGCTTTCCGGCGGCAGGGCTGCCGGCCGCGGGTGGTGATTTGAGCGGAACCCTGTCGAACGCGACCGTCGCCGGCCTGCAAGGTACGCCACTTGTGAACACCCCTCCTACGAGCGGTCAGGTTCTTAAATTCAATGGAACCAACTGGGCTCCGGCCACGATCGTCGGTGGCGGCGGCGGTACAGTAACCAGCGTTGGCAGCGGGTTAGGTTTGACAGGTGGTCCGATTACCAATTCGGGAACTCTATCCATTGATGCAACCGTAGTTCCGCAATTGGGAGCGAGTAATACCTTCACCGCGTCGAATCTTTTTGCCGGAGGAGTGCAATATCCACCCCTTGGCAACGCGACACCGGGCGGCGGCTTTAACTCCAGCGCGCTCGACCTGGCTGCGTCCAGTTACAACAGCGGCGCCGGGTCAGCAGTGAACCAGCGCTTCCGCTGGCAGGCCGAGCCGCTCAACAATAACAGCAACAATGCTTCGGGGACATTGAACCTCCTGTTTTCAGTGGGCAACAACCCTCTGGCTGAGACTGGCTTGAGCATTGCCAACAACGGCCAGATTACCTTTGCCGGCGGACAAACCTTCCCTGGATCGGTAACCAGCGTAGCCCCTGGTGACGGCTCCATCACAATCGGCGGCACGGCCTCAGCTCCAACAGTGGCAGTAGCCAACGCTGGGGTTACAAACAGCAAGCTGGCCAATCCGTCTTTGATAGTAGCTGCCGGTGCGGGTCTAACCGGCGGTGGCAGCGTAGCCCTTGGCGGAAGCACGACCCTGAGCATTGCGAGCGCGGGCGTGACCAACACGATGCTGCAGAACTCTTCAGTTACCGTGAACACGGGTACGGGTTTGAGCGGAGGTGGCGCGGTTGCCCTGGGGGGCACTCTCACCTTGAATAATACCGGCGTGCTGAGCGTTGCCGCATCGGGGCCGCTGGCTTCGAGCGGCGGAACAACCCCCAACATCAGCCTTACCGGAACTGTGCCCATCGCCAACGGCGGAACCGGCATCACGGCTGCACCTGCTTCGGCTGGTCAGTACCTGCGCAGTTCTGGAGTTGGCACGTGGGCGGTCGGCGGCATTCAGTCGGGCGATGTTCCCAGCTTGTCGGGTACGTATGTGGATTTGGTCAGCAATCAAAGCATCGCCGGTAATAAGAGCTTCAGTCAGACAGTGAACGCTGCTGTCACGACTGGGACTGGGGTAAACGCCAGCAGCAGCGACGCCAACGGAACCGGTTTATTCGGCGTGGCCAGTGATGTCACTGGTGCCGGTACTGCAGTCGGTACGCGCGGACGCACGGCCAGTCCCTTTGGAGTGGGCGTGCTAGGAGAAACAACGGACACCTCTCCTTCAGGAACTCCGATAGCCGTCCAGGGACAAACCTCGAGCCCGGGCGGGGTGGGAGTGTTTGGTTCTGCTTCTGATACCACTGACAACGGCTTTGCAATCGGAGTGGAAGGTAGAATTGCCGGGCCCAACGGCTACGCAGTACTCGGCGTCGCCACAGATACAACCGGGGGAACGGGAGGTACGGGCGGCACGGTGGGCGTCCGTGGAGTTTCAGCCAGCCCTAATGGCGTTGCCATACAAGGCCGGGCCACAAGTACTACGGCAAATGCTAACGGCGTCGGAGTGAACGGGCGTAGCGACAGTCCCAACGGAGTAGGAGTGCGTGGATTCGCGGCCGATACTACCGGCAGCGGCCTGGCAGTCGGCGTTCTCGGCTTTACCAGCAAGATCAGCAACCCTGCCGCCTTGTTCAATAACAACGATGCCAACTGCACCGGCGCTTCCTGCCAGATTCTCTGGGGCCAGGCCAAAGGCAGCAACGTATTCAAGGTGTTGGGCAACGGCGCAGTGCAGGCCGCGGCCTACCAGGACCTGAACGGTAATCCTATCAATGCAGGCACAGTCACCAGCGTGGGCACGGGTGCGGGGCTGACGGGCGGTCCTATCACCGGCAGCGGGACGATCAGCATTGCTAACGCTGGCGTCACCAACGCGATGCTGGCGGCCAACAGCGTGACCAACGCCAACATCGCCAATGCCGGCCTCAGCCCGGCCAAAATTACCGGAACGGCGGCCATCCTGGGTGCTAATACATTTACAGGTGATCAGAGCATTACCGGAAACCTCGGCGCTTCCGGTACCGTGACCGGAGGCACGTTCACCGGCAATGGTTCCGGGCTGACGAACCTCAATGCCAGCAACCTGAGCAGCGGAACTATTCCTGTGACCGCCCTCACCGGGAGTTATAACATCAACATCAGCGGCAACGCAGGCTCTGCCACAAATGCCGCGCAACTCGGCGGCATCGTTGCCACCAATTATGCCCGGCTGGATATAAGCAACAATTTCACCGGAATTCAGAACTTGGGATTCAATTCCACCATTGCCGTCACCCGCTTTAACGAGGGTACAACCGGAACCACACAAAACCGGCTGGCCAAATTGGACTCCAGTGGGGCGGCAATCATTACTGCTCCAGGAGACACTGGAGGAGTTCTAGGAATCGTGGTTGCCGGCAGCGGCACGAGCGGCCAGGTGCAGATTACGGTTGCCGGAGTGGCGAGCTGCAATTTCGACGTTGCAAGTCAACATGCGGGCAACTACGTAACCATCAGCGCGACCACGGCAGGTGAATGCCATGATGCAGGCAGCGCCTTTCCCATGGGTACCCAGGTGATTGGACGGGTTGGCTTTACAGGTGGTACCTCGAGCAACAGTGTTTACTTATACGGGCCAGAGCAGAGAGCGACCAGCGTTACCGCGGCCGACAACACCATCAACATTGCAGGCACCCCATCGGTTCCCGCGCTCTCGGTGAACGGGGCCAATGTGACCGGGGTAAATGCCGCCCAGCTTGGCGGCCTTGGTCCCAGCGGTTACGCGCAACTTGCCGGCAATAATTCCTTTACTGGAGTATTCAATACTTTCCAAAGTAACAGTATCTTCACCACTCTTTCGGTTCGGAACAACGGTGGTGGTGGTGTGTTGGCTGGGACCAATGGCGGAGGAACCATCTTCAACTTTGACAGCAACGGAAATCAAACGCTGACCACGAATGGCGGCAATGTGTATCTCGGCAATGCCGGTTGCAGCGCTCCTTTTACGGGAATCGGTTTTGGCAACTCAGGTATGTCAGGATGTGCGAATTTTTCGCTGGTGGGGAATGGAACCGATACGGTAGTCAATCGTCCTACCGGCGGCAGTATCTATTTCCGCGAAAACAATGCCACCGAGATGAGTATTGCTCCTGGCGGGGCAGTGACTGTCAACGGCAGTTTGACTGTCGGATCAGGAGTCAACGCGGCCGGAGGCGGACTGAAACACGCCCGCTCAGCGTCGTTTAATATTGCTGGTAACGCCAACTCATTTATAACCATCAACTGGAATGGGGCCTTTGCCGATTTAAATTACACCGTAACCGCTTCGATTGAAGCCAACTCGGATGGCTTCAGTGGCCTGCGCGTGGGTACAATATTTAAATTAAATGGATCCATTCAAGTCAATGTCATTAATACCTCGAATACGCCGATAACGGGAATTGTGGATGCAATTGCCATCCACGATTGAAAATGTGATCTCTGTCCTATTTCGCATCACGTAGTGGCATTCTTTTTTCCCAACGCCGCACTCGCAGCCGGGTCATGCGTTTTGGCTTGGAACCAGTTGGGATAAATGGCGACTGGAGCGGTCAGTGTAGCGAGTTCGGCCAGCTCGTTCGCCGTGAGTTGAACATTGGCGGCCGCCAGGTTGTCCTCAAGTTGAGAAACCTTGCTGGCTCCGAGCAAGATAGACGATACAAAAGGTTTTGCCAGCAACCACGCCAGCGCCACCTGCGCCGAGAAGAGTTATGCTGCGCTATCCCGCGCATCTTTTCAATTAAGTCGTAACCGCGTTCGCGGTCAATGGGAAGAAAATCAAAGTCAGCGATGCGTCCCTTGCCGCCGGTTGGGTCTTGCCGCGTGTACTTTCCAGAGAGAAAGCCGCTGGCCAGCGGGCTCCAGACCACGATTCCAATACCTTTTACAAATCACAAGCCGGTTTGTGAATAATAAAATAATAAGAGGTTAAAAGCGCCGCCAAATTCTGGACATGGTTTCAAGGATTTGAATACAATTCGCGGATGAATGGCGCAAGACCTTGAGCACTTGCAGAAACTGAGAGGCGCCATCGGCACCAAAGGAATTCACACTCATGGGAATGCAAGCCTCGCTGGAGCAGATCAGTTCGGAGAGACTTTCGGAGTTCATTCAGCATCCGCAGCTCGCCTATAAGCACATTCTTGCCTCGATAAAACAACATGGAGATGAGATGTTAGGTCAGATCATGGACATCTCCAGACTCGATCCCGAGGAATTCCTTCGCAGCAGCCTGGAAGGAATCGACGAATATCCTGATGCTTCCGCAGAACAGAAGGCACAGGTCAGGGAGCAGCTCAAAGAGCGTCTTGAGCAGACGTTATCCCGGCTGGCTGCAGCTCAGGGCAGGCCAAAACCCGGCCCGCAACTCGTTAAGGGAAACAAGAAAACTTTGCCCGAAGAGCCGCGAAGGATCTTTCCCCTCGAAAAAGACTGGCATATTCTTCACTACATCTTGAATGGCACGGCCGAGGGTGGAACCGGACCACTTGCCGATGTGGTGCTTGGCGGCACGGAGATACCCGATCAGGAGGGAATTATGGGCTATGGTCCTGCCCGTTACTTAACACCGCAACAGGTCAAAGCCGTTGCCCAGTCCTTGGCCGCGGTTGATTTTGCAAAACTGGTGAAGGCGTTTGATCCCAAAGATGCGGCTGCAAAAAGAATTTATGGGTTAGCGCCCTATCCTGGAAGGCCCGTAATCATCTCACTGGAAGACGTGGCGGGATTCGTAAAACCGGTCAGAGCTTTTTATGCCGAAGCCTCTCAAGACGGCAATGCCATGCTGTTGTACATAACCTAGGTTCTCGCCCCGAGTGCCAGTGCCGGTTTTAAATGTCGTCGTATCCACTCTCGATTGGGGTTGCTTCCATAAAATTTCTGCGATAAAGTGGCTTCGCTTTCAAGTATGGGCCCCCCACGCGGAACTATGTTGGCTGCTCTGCCTTCGTTGATGGGCCGCACCCCTCCAGCCTTCGCGCTCCGCTTGAGTTTCTTTTTCGATCAACTGGTTTTTGCGCCTGAAAATGGCATAATCCGTTTTTATTGAAACCGATTTGAGGGTTCTCATGGAGCCGGCAAATTCAGAGGTCTTGATCAAAAGATTGCAGACGGACCGTCTTCCCAAGCCGATCGAGATCGAACGGGTGAGCCGCTCGATTGCCGAGGAGAGAGGCAATCCGGATTATTACATCTCCCCGGACGCATGGCTCGAGATCGAGCAGGGAACTACGCCAAGTATTTACAAGCTCTTCAGCCTGGCGGTTTGTCTGCGGATGCCCTACGAGAGAGTCATACAGGCATTTGGCGTCGAGCTCCAACGGTCGTGGTCGGGTATGGAACTCGATCCGGTACGCAGCGAGCTGGTGCGCATCAACCTGCAGGAGCTTGGATTCTCTTTTCAATTAAGTTTCGATACCCACTTCGACGTCAAGCAAACCAACTTGTTGCAATCCAGCAGTGCTGCGTGGCAATGTTTGCCCGCGCCGTTATTGGAGCGCTTGAATCCTGCCCGCTATCACTACGCGGTGATCGGATTGGATGATGACAGCATGGGCGACCTGGTTCCACCCGGTTCCCTGGTAGAGATTGACCGAAGGCAGAATTCGATTGAAGCCTTTGCCTGGAGAAACCTGCGCGAACGCCCGGTTTACGTGATAGGCCATACCGGGAGCTACAATTGTGGGTGGTGCCAGCAAGAGGGTAAGGTGCTGACGTTGCTGCCTCATCCGCTCTCCCGGCTGCCGGTAAGACAGTTTACGCTGCCGCAAGATGCTGAAATCATTGGCCGAGTCGTAAGTGTTTGGTTCTTTGAGCGATTACCTGCGGTTTAGACGCAAAAAAGACATTTAATTCAGGTCCCTGGTGAATCTGCTAGGGGAGAGTTTCGAGGAGAAACCCGGATGTTTATGACTCTGATTGGTATTTGTGTCGTGGTGCTGTTGATCGTAATTTGGATGAACCGTGTTAGCCGATTCTGAGATCATCGTGGGCGCAACGAGAATTTCCGTTAGTCATCGCCTGGTGTCTGCTCGGACTGCTCACCTGGGGTTGGGGCTCAATGCGGGTTAAAGTCGTCTGGAGTGCAAGAATGGCTTTTGTCCCAAATTGGTTTGTTGACAAATTTTTTACAATCTAAAAGCTTCCTTCTACACCAGGTTTAAGAGACAATTCAAACGTACCTACTTCCCCCTCCCCCCAAAGCTGACTTTTGGAAATTTTCTGACAGGATAAAAGTCGATGAATTCTGGGGAACGCATCCGGCAACTTCGCGAAGAACGGTTGATGAAACCGGACGACGTTGAACGCGCCAGCCGTTCAATTGCCGAGATCAGCGCGAGCATGGAGTATTACATCTCAGAGACGAGCCTGGGCGAGATGGAAAACGGCTCAGCCCCGAGTATCTATAAAATCTGCAGCCTTGCGAGATGCTTCAAAATTCCCTACGAGCAACTGCTTCTGATCTTCGGAATTGACGTAAAAGCCGAATGGCAGGAAAGCAACCGCCACAGGGTTCCGGTTCCATCAGCGCGGCAAAGGGCGAATTCGCAATCCATTACTCTGAGGCCTATTGAACTAAGTAAAGACGGCGTCGATTTTCGCTTGAACTTCAATGCCCAGATCAGCCTGAAAGAGACGCATTTGCTAAGTCCTCATCCCAGGCGGTGGGGCAACATACCCGCGGCGCTGCGCAAGCGGCTGCATCCGACTCACTTCCGTTATGCATGGATTGGATTAAAAGACGACACCATGGCCGATATCCTGCCTCCAGGATCACTGATTGAAATTGATAAAAAGCAAACAGAGATACAGCGCTCCCCGTGGAAGTCTTTGCGCGAGCGGCCGCTCTATCTTGTCCGTCATGCAAGCGGCTATAGCTGCTGCTGGTGCCAGTTGGAAGGGAACGAACTCACGCTTATTCCTCATCTCCTTTCGCAGCGCCACGCAATGCATTTCAAGACACCACAGCAAGCGGCCGTCATAGGCAGAGTAGTCAATGCGTGGATGCCTCGGCAGTTGCACAATATGCGCACAGAATCAGTTGATAACTACTCCTTAGCCCCATATTCGACCCAAAATTACAGTTCGGGGTTCACCGCGATGTTCGAATCCGGACGAATTGACTGATCGTTAACTTGAGCAACGACAGAATATAGCCCCTTGCGTTACTTTTCCGCCAGTTGTAGCTTTGCAGATAGAGCCTATGCGTTGCATCCCTCTCCGCGTGTTTTTTTTTTAATGCTCTTCTCTGCTTTTTCCCCGCACTCAGCTCCGCAGCGGTTTCGGCGCCGCATCTCACCGTGGATTTAATTGCGGAAAATGCCTCGATTGCTCCCGGGCACAGCTTCCAGGCCGGTTTGAAATTCAATCTGGAAAAGAGCTGGCATGTCTATTGGATCAACCCCGGCGATTCGGGCGAGCCTCCTAAGGTGGAGTGGAAGCTGCCCCCAGGATTTCAAGCCGATGCGATTGAATGGCCTACGCCGGCACGCCTGCCGATTTCCAAGCTGATGGATTATGGATATGAAGATCAAGTGCTTCTGATGATGCGCATTCATCCGCCGGCAAATTTGAAACCGGGCACAACCACTCAGCTTGCTGCCACCGTGAAGTGGCTGGTATGCCGTGAGGTCTGCATCTCTGGCCACGGAGAAGTTTCGTTGACGCTGCCGGTTTCGAGCGAGACTCCAAAGCCCTCGGCCAATCAGGACCTATTTACTAGGACCAAAGCAAGTTTGCCTCTGCCGCCGCCGCGAAGTTGGAGACAATCGGCAGTTGCGAGCAAAGATGATTTTGTTTTGACCATACGGACAGGGAAGCGGGTTGCGAACGCAATTTTCTTTCCTCGGGAAGCCGAACAAATTGAGAATGCAGCCCCGCAGCAAGTCCACTCCGATCTAACTGGAGTTCGTATTGACTTGAAAAAATCAGAGCAATTGCTGAAACCGATTACTCGTCTGCGAGGAGTCGTAGTGCTTGATGGCCGAGGATATGAGGTCAACGCTCCCGTGGTCTCTCGTGCCGGACAAAGTAGCGCGCCCTGAACTCCCACAAACCCATCCGATTTTGATAGCATTTTATGGTCAAGGAGGCCCCAATGAGACGCTATTCAACCGGTTTGATCCTAAGTTTGCTCACCCTTTTTTCACTGTGTGCATTCGCAGCCCGGGTAGGCGAGTCAGCACCCGACTTCGCCGCCACCGACAGCAATGGCAGAGTGCAGAAGCTTTCCGACTATAAGGGAAAGTATGTTGTCCTGGAGTGGACCAACAAGGGATGTCCCTTCACCCGCAAGCACTATGACAGCGGCAACATGCAGAAGCTCCAGAAGGAGTGGACGCAGAAGGGTGTAGTCTGGTTTACCGTAGTTTCTTCCGCGCCGGGAAGCCAGGGTTACGTGACCGCCGCCGAAGAAAATGATTATGTGAAGCGAATGAATACCACGCCCACGGCGGTTCTGCTCGATCCCAAGGGCGATTTGGGGCACCTCTTCGCAGCCAAAACAACTCCGCACATGTTCATTATTGATCCCAGCGGAAAGCTGATCTATAACGGCGCGATTGACGATCATCCCACCACGGATGTCTCCGATATCAACAGCTCAAAGAATTACGTCTCCACTGCATTGGAGCAGGCGATAGCAGGCAAGCCGGTCGCCGAGGCTGCCACACGTCCCTACGGTTGCTCAGTGAAGTACGCCGACTAAAATCCAAAGACAACCTGCAAGCCAAGGGCGGCACCTAATCAGGTACCGCCCTTCTTCATTTTTACTTTGCAAATTTTTACACAATACACGAGTGCAATCCGGCAATCTCGGGTTATTCTTATTGTTAAGATTGTGTTAAAAAATTTCTCCCAGGAAGTAGCCGAACGAAGTGAAAGTACTTAGCCGAGAATTTATTGAAGTTGCCGGAGTTTTCTCCCTCATCATAATTGCGTTGTGGACCCCAAGGTACGCCGCCATTTTCATGATCGCGGCAGCAATTTGGATCCTTATTGCCACTCTTACCAGTCCCCGCAGCGCCTCTGAGCTCGGCGTCGGGCGCATAGGACTAAGAAAGTCAGTCTGGATTGCGGTTTCCGGAGCTTTGCTGGCCGCCGCCATCCTGGGTGCGGGCGCTATCGAGGGAACCCTGCATACTTTTCCCTGGCTGCCGCGTCCTCTTCTGCACAGCGGCGTCTATGCTGTGTGGGCCCTGGTGCAGCAGTTTATTACGCTATCGTTTTTCTTTATCCGCTTTGAGCGCCTGCTGGCCAGCGGCACCAAGGCCGTTGTCACCACCGCACTCCTGTTCAGCGCGGTTCATATACCCAACTGGGTCCTGCTGGTCGCTACCGCGATGATGGGGTTGGTGTTCGCCGAAATCTTCCGTCGCTACCGGAACATCTACTGGCTCGGTGTCGCCCACGCCCTGCTCGGAATCGCGTTGGCCATGGCCCTGCCCGACGCCCTTCACCACCAGATGAATGTTGGCGTGGCGTACCTGAGTTATCCCGGACAGTAGTAATTCCGTGTGGCACAGCCGTCCCCAGCTGTGGGCTTTGAAACCCGAAACTGCCTTACTTCCCGAAGCTGTAATGACCGCTGCTGGAACCGATGTCTTGCCCCAAACCGTCAAGAATATGGTATTGACTATGAACGTCCCAGAACATGCCGGTGAACTTGAGGGCGTAGGGCATAAGCAGGCTGGTGGCCAGGCCAACAATCTCAGATTTCAACTGTGACCCGCTGGTATTGCCCACCGAGTTCACCTGCCGCTCGAGGACGGCGCGGCAGAGCGTGCCGCGCTCGCCGGTCGGCTCATCGCCATCCCACTTGCCGGCCGCGCATGACAGCGCCGTTTCGGTAATGATGCCGGCCTGCAACTCCTTCGCCAGGTGGGGATCGCTCCTCTTCAGGTTCCACGTCCTGGCCGACTCAATCGCGGATCGTGCGTCCGCATTCTCTTCGACCTTCTGGATCCACTCCGCGCTCGCCGCCATCGCCGTATTCACCGCGAACTGCTGGTGCGCAAGATCTGAAGCGTCATCGCCGTGCGCGGGCACCGGTCCGGCATTGTGATACTCAGCCTGCGAACGCAAGGGCTGTCCATTTTCCGATTCGATATACATCAGCCGCGAGTTGTCGTGGTTCATGTGCGTATGCGTATTGCGCGCCCCGGCCACAGGAGGGAAAATCCCCGACTGCACGCGGAAGGGCCAGCCGTTGGGATCACTGTGCTTGCTGCGAAATTCGAACCAGGTGGGCGCCCGCAGGCCGCCGCCAGGCAGTTTGACCGTCTTCACGTCGGTTTTGTCGAAATCATTGTGCACCCAGTCGGAGTGGCTGTAGAAATCCTGCACGCAGTGGAGCGATGCGCCCAGCGTGACCAGGATCAGCACCTTGCGAGTGCGGTCATCAATATGAAGCTTGTTATAGCTCCCGAGCAGGCGCTGCGTGTTCCCGAGCAGGTGGGTGAAAAGATAATCGAAGTCGGAGTTGCGCTGGAAGTCGTTGTTCAGGTTGTCAAAGTGCAGGAAAATCGCTGCCTGGCGCACCTGCGCGTTGCTCGCTTGGTATTGATTCAGGGCATTGATCTCGTTCTTGCCCAGGTGGCCGGCGGCGTAATCTGCCACCGGCCCGAAGAAGTCGGGCGAGAAGTTGCCCAGTTGCATGATCTTAGAAGCATCTTCGGTGAACCCGAACTGTGCGCCCGCCTTTTGCACGCACACCGAGTGCCAGTAACTGTCGAAACCGGCAGCAGGGTGCGTCAACAATCCAACCAGCGCCAGCACAGCCAAAGCTTTTCGTAACAAGACTTTTCGCAACATTAAAGATTAGCTCCGTTTTTCTTTTTGCTGTTTCTTGAAACTCGAAACTATCTTACTTGAAACTCGAAACTTACAACTTGAAACTTGGACCTTGGAACTGTCTTAGGGTGTAAACTTTCCAGTCTTTGTGAAAAGGAGTTGATGCCGATGATTCGCAATCGAGTTCGTTGCTTCGTGCATGTTGCTTCGTTCTTACTGATGGCCTTGCCTGTCCTCGGGCAGAGCTCACCGCCGCCGGCAACGTATCCAGACCTGCCGAGCGAGACACCGGCGAAGCTTGAGCCGGTGACGGATAGCTTCGACTACATCCGGCGCGTGGAGATGATCCCGATGCGCGACGGCGTGAAGCTGCACACCGTGATCCTGATTCCCAAAGGCGCCAAGGATGCTCCCATCCTGCTCACGCGTACGCCTTACAACGCCGATGAGCTCACCAGCCACGACGCCCGCGGCAGCGGAGAAACCGGAGCTCTCAGCTCCCACCTCGCCCCCATGCTCGTAGGCTACGACAACGCCACCGAGGTGATCATCGAAGGCGGATACATTCGCGTAGTGCAGGACGTACGCGGCAAATACGGATCAGAGGGCGACTACGTGATGAACCGTCCGCTGCACGGGCCGCAAAATCCAACGCCGGTGGACCACGCTACTGATACCTACGACACCATTGACTGGCTGGTGAAGAACATCCCGGAGAGCAACGGCCGGGTCGGCATTCTTGGCATCTCCTACGACGGATTCCTGCCGCTCATGGCGCTGGTGAATCCGCATCCCGCGCTCAAGGTCTCCGTGCCCATGAACCCGATGGTGGACGGCTGGATGGGCGATGACTGGTTCCACAACGGCGCCTTCCGCCAGCAGAACATGCCCTACATCTATGAGCAGGAGGCCACACACAAGAACGACGCCAAGTGGTGGTCAAGCAACTACGACGACTATGACATGTTCATGCAGGCCGGATCAGCCGGCGAGCTCGGCCGCCGCCGCGGACTCGAACAGGTCGGCTTCTGGCGCAAAATTCTCGCGCATCCCACCTACGACGCCTGGTGGCGCGATCAGGCGGTGGATAAGGTGCTGGCAGAACAGCCACTGAAAGTCCCGGTCATGCTGGTCCACAGCCTCTGGGACCAGGAAGATATTTACGGCGCCATCGCCGTCTACAAAGCGATCAAGCCGAAGGACACAAACAACGACAAAGTTTTTCTGGTCATGGGCCCCTGGCATCACGGGCAGGAGATCGGCGACGGCAGCGCGCTCGGAGCCCTGAAATTCAACAGCGATACCGCACTCTACTTCCGGCAAAACATCCTGCGTCCCTTTTTGGACCACTACCTCAAAAGCGATGCACCCAAATCCGACGTCGCTCCTGTCAACGCATTTGAAACCGGAACCAATACATGGCGCCAGCTTCCCGCATGGCCGGCTGGCTGCAGCAGCGGATGCACCATCAAGCCCACGCCGTTGTATCTGAGCGCAGGCCTGAAGCTGAGCTTCGCGGCGCCCAAAGCAGGTGATGCGGCATTCGATGAGTACATCTCCGACCCGGCAAAGCCCGTGCCCTTCCGCGCGCGTCCCATTCAGCCTGTCGCCTACGGCGCCGATTACTCCTGGCGGCGCTGGCTGGTGGATGACCAGCGCGAAGCCTCCGGCCGGCCCGATGTTTTAGCTTTCGTCTCCGATGTTCTGAGCGAGCCCGTGAAAATCAGCGGGCAACCCATCGTCAACCTGATGGCTTCGACCAGCGGAACCGATTCCGACTGGGTAGTCAAGGTGATTGACGTTTATCCCGACGAAGTAGCCGGCCACGCGCCCCTCGGCGGCTATCAGCTCATGGTCTCCGCCGATATCTTCCGCGGACGCTATCGCGAGAGCCTCGAAACCCCCAAGCCCATCGCGTCTGATAAACCGTTGCTCTACCACTTCGCCCTACCCACGGCCAACCACGTCTTTCTGCCCAGCCACAAGATCATGGTGCAGATCCAGTCAAGCTGGTTCCCGCTCTACGATCGCAATCCGCAGACGTTCGTGCAGAGCATCTTCTGGGCCAAGCCCGAGGACTACCGCAAAGCAACCCAGCGCATCTACCACGCGCCGGGACAGGCAAGCTTCATCGAACTGCCCGTTGTCGCAACGCCGTGAGAGAAGGTTTTTTGCCGCGGATTTCGCGGATTGAGTTATCTCGGACCGTAGTAATTCCATCGTAGAGACGTAGCTTGCTACGTCTCCCATTTTGTCTTGTTGCTCCATCGAGCCTGCAGCTTGTCATGCTGAGCGCGCGCGCGAAGCATCTTGCTAGCCGAATCAGGGCAAGGCTATGGCTGGAGAGGGCGCACCACTCTTTCTAGTCTTTCCCGCCCAAGCTATCTTTCAGAGAATTGTTTGTCCCACGCTGGCCCCGTAAATTGCCAAAAAGCACGATTCAGATATCTATTCTTCAACCGGGGCGTGATGTTTTTCCTGTTTTTGCCACTATAGGCAAGTTGCGGAGACTTTTCCGCACGCCTCTCAGGCCGCCCACAGCAACTGGATGTCCGAGAACGGTAGGTAGAACAAACCACGAAATGATTTTAGGAAAAAGAGGAGTATCTGTAATGAGTTCGAACAGCCGGTTCTCTACAAAAATTGAGAGGCCACGAAGAGACAAAAAGGCACTTGCGATTTTGTTGCTGCTGGCTGTCGCCATCAGCGCGGTCAGCTCGGGCTGTGGCGGAGTTGCCAAAGGTACAGGCTTGTTGACATCCGGATCTACACCAGGACCAAATCCCGTACCCACTCCGACGTCGAATCCGATACCCAGTGTTGTTAGCATGTCCCCCAACATCGTGACGGCACCGGGACCGGGTATCACTTTTTTGACAGTGAACGGCTCGGGCTTTGTGCCGGGTTCGGTGGTGCAGTGGAATGGCAGCGGCCGGGCCACGACATTCATAAATAGCAGCCAGCTCACGGCCCTGATTGGGGCCTCTGATCTGGCCACCGCGGGTCAGGCTGCGGTCACAGTTTCCAATCCCTCTCCGGGAGGAGGCACATCCGGCGCTCTGGCTTTCAGGATCCTCGCGCCCATTGCCTTCGCTTCCAACCGCGCGCTCGACGGCAGCAATGCCGCCGCCACAACCTACAACATTTGGATTACGCGAGACTTCCGCGTTGTGCCGCTGACAAATCTGAGCAACTTAAATACAGATAGTACGCTGCCGGCTTGGTCGCGCGACGGACGGAAGATCGCATTCATGTCGCGACGCGCGCTGGATGGCAGCGACGCCGCGGACGCAAACCTAACTGACAACATTTGGGTCATGAATGCGGATGGCTCCGGTGCGACCGCGCTGACCCGGATGACTGCAGTATCTAGCTTTTTTCCGCATTGGTCGCCGGATGGCAGCAAGATTGCCTTTGAATCGGCCCGCGTCCTGACCGGAGGCGACGCCGCGGACGCAAACCTAACTTACAACATTTGGGTCATGAATGCAGATGGCTCCGGCGCGACCGCGCTGACCAGGCTAACTGCGAAGAACGCCTCCAGCTTTTCTCCAGTGTGGTCGCCCGACGGCAGCGGTAAGATTGTCTTTCACTCGATGCGCGCCCTCAGCGGAAGCGACGCCGCGAACACAAACAATACTTTCAACATTTGGGTCGTGAATGCGGATGGTTCCGGCGAGACTGCGCTGACGCAGTTCACGGCCAAGGGCGCAGACAGCTTTTCTCCGGCGTGGTCGCCGGAAGGCAGCAAGATTGCTTTTCTCTCGACGCGTGCTTTGGATGGCAGTGATGCTTCGAACACAAACAACACGACCAACATCTGGGTCATGAATGCGGATGGCTCCGGCGCTGCCGCCGTGACCAGGATGAGCACAACCGGCGTTTTCACTATCCCTTCTCTTCCGGTGTGGTCGCCAGATGGCAACAAGATTGCCTTTGACTCCCGGCGCGCGTTGGATGGAAGCGACGCCGCGAACACAAACAATACTCCCAACATTTGGGTCGTGAATGCGGATGGCTCCGGCGCGACTGCGCTGACCAGATTCACTGCCGCAAATGCGTTTGCTTCCATCCCGGTGTGGGCGCCAGACGGCCGGAGAATCGCATTTGTTGCTAATACCGCCCTTGATGGCAGCAATGCCGTAAACATGAACGGTGCAGTAAATCTGTGGGTCATCAACACCGACGGCACCGGAGCTATTCCACTCACCAGACTTACTGCTCCCGCAGTCAATCCCGTTTTCCCTGGAGTCGATACAGATGACCCAGCGTGGCAGCCGTGAGAGCAGGTTTTTCGCCGCGGATCAAAGCAAAATGCTTTATTTTGTTGGCTCCCAAACATACTTCCCGGTCTTGTCGATCCAGCCCCATTTGTCGCCGATCCAGACGGGCGCCAGCCCTTCGGAGAATCCATTGGCAGAGTCGTACTGCGGCGCGATGACCATTGTGCCGGTCTTGTCGATGAAGCCCCATTTCTCCCCGATCTTCACGGCAGCCAGCCCCTCTGAGAATTCAGTTGCATTGTCGTACCGGGGCGGGATGACCATTGTGCCGGTCTTGTCGATGTAGCCCTCTTTTTCGTCGCCGGCCCGTCGCACGCGAGCCAGCCCTTCGGAGAAGCTAACGGCAATGTCGTACAGCGGCGGGATGACCATCGTCCCGGTCTTGTCAATGTACCCATATTTAGCCCCGACCTCCACGCCGGCCAGCCCCTCGGAGAATTCATCGGCAAGGCCGTACTGTGCCGGGATAACCATCGTGCCGGTCTTGTCAATGTAGCCGCTGGGGCCGGCTTTAATGGCCACCACAACCGCAGCCAACCCTTCGGAGAAGTTCCCGGTGATAGTGGCGTAATGTGGCGGGATAACCATCTTGCCCGTCTTGTCAATGTAGCCAACGGAGCCCCCGGCCACTACGGCAGCCAGCCCGTCGGAAAAGCGGAGAAAGTTAGAGTCGTACCGTGCCGGGATGACCATCTCGCCGCTCTTATCAATGAAGCCCCATTTGTCGCCAACCTGCACTCCAGCCATCCCCTCGAAGAAGCGCCAGGCAAGATCGTACTGCGGCGGGATGACCATCTTGCCGGTCGCATCAATGAAACCCCACTTGTCGCCAACCTGTACGCTGGCCAGACCTTCGCTGAATTGATAAGTATTATCGTATTGCGGCGGGATGACCATCGTGCCCGTCCGGTTAATGAAGCCGTACTTCCCATTCTTTTTGACCACAAACGGCGGACCGCTCTGGTTGCCCCGGGACTTTGCCCCCGCGGCATGGCCAGGCCGCGGGGCCTGCGGAAGCGCCGCCGGCCCACAAAGAAAACCGGCAGTAACCAGCACCAGCACAGGGAATGGGAGAAACCATGGTCGCGAGTTCATGAGAGCTCTCCTGCGCCAAGTCAAACACCTTCAGACTTCGTTTGCAAGACGATGGGCAGCAACGCGCAGTTGCGCGGATTGGTTCTTTAATGACCCGATGGTCCGATGACCCAATGACTCAATCTCCTAAGTCTGTCATCCTGATCCCGCAAAGCGGAAGAAGAATCTTGAGAATGTACGCGGCATTTTCCTGCGGAAACGGCGGGAGCCTCCCGGCTTATTGATCCCTGCGTTAATAATGTCCTAATTGCGCCGCTTGCGGCGCACGGTGGGAGCCCCCGGCTTCAGCCGGGGGGAAGCAAGCTCAAAAATCGGGCTTTAGCCCCGGCGGGTGGGTCACATGGCCCCATTTTAAGACTTCCGAAGTGGCTCGATGCGATCTATATCTTCGAAATTGATAAGATACGCTGGTTGCTCATCGTGCTTCTCATATTGGGACTCTCTAGTGGTTGAAACCAAATCGTAAATTACTTCTTGGTCTTGGTCAGAAACAAAACGTACCTTCGCTAAAAGGTCTTCGCCATCCCGACAGATAATCCGCACCACTTTATTCACACTGGTCTTCAGTAACTCGATATCGCTTTCGTTCATGGGTTGAATCTCAGAATTGCACAAGAAGATTACCTCGGACCGAGGACGACCGCAAAGCAGTGCAGCGCATCTACCACACGCCGGGACAGGCATCCGTGCTCCCCGTGGCAAAACTGATATCAAACTGGCACCATACCGTTAATTTCCACCAATTGTGAGTCATCATTGTCTTCAGGTGTCCCTAAAAGGGATACCAGAAAGGATATCTATGAAAATCGCACAGCTTTTTGGAGTAAAAACCAACCCCAGCCAGCAACCCCGTTGCTGCCACAAACGTAATGACGGAACCGAGTGTAGGGCCAATCCCCGCACCGGCAAGCAATATTGCTTCTTCCACGATCCCGCCGCCCAAAAGAAAAGTGCGGCAGCACGCCGCGCCGGCGGAGTCCTTCGCAGGCGCAACGCCCAAGCTACTCCCCAAGCCATTCCAGAGCTGGCCTGCCTTCTCGCCAAACCAATGCGCGAAGCCTCCGGCGTGGCCGAGTTTTTAAACGAGGTCGCCCGCCAGTTCTGCCAGGGCAACATTGACCTCCGTGCCGCCACCGAAATGCGCCAGTGCGCCCTCGCCATGCTCCGTACCTTTGAGTTCGACGCGCGCAACCAACACGAGGCCAACCGCCAAGCCTCCCGCCACGCCAAGAAACAGCCGATTGAAAGCATAAACTTCGTAGTCAGGGATATTGTCACAGGGACCGTGTACGACCCTCACAAGACCGTCGACGCCTCTACCCCGAAACCCTTCTCCCAGCCCAGCCAGCCAGACCGGCAGCAGAGCGTCAGCCCCACATCCGCCCCGAGTACCCAAAATCAGCCAAAAGCCGAGGTAAAAGATCAGCCAAAAGCCCAGCCGCAAAATGAACAAAACGAACCCCAACCGAACGAACAAAATAAACCACAACCAAACAGCCAATCAGCCATGAGCCCGGCCCCGCCTGCCGCGCAGCCCGTCGCACCTGCGCCGCAAGAAAATCCACCCGTGCAATACCCTCCCGGCCTGGGGCCTCGTTATGTCCAGGTGGCCACGCCCGAAATGCCGTGGTGGAGAAGACCGCAATTCGGCAACCCTGGCTTTGTGACCGGCACGGTTCCCCAGACTGCCAGAATGCCAGCCCCGGCCAAACGCTTCAGGGGCACAAGGCGGTAGCAGGGCAGTAAGGGTTCGTAAAGCATCCCAGGATGCGGGGCTGGATTTGAATAAAGCCCATTTGGTCTTTGAAAATTTATTGCCACGCGCGACTCAGGAAAGCCGTTGCGGAAGCCCATACACGCGCGCTAGCGCGTGCTTGTCAGGGCGCAGCTTTAGCTGTGCCGTTAGCTCTCGCAAATCAACAATTCCGCTCTGCCGAAGGCCAGGGCGCATCCCGCAAGCGGGAGGAGCCCTTTAGAAGAAAAGCCTCCTGAGGACTGAGGACTGACGACTGAGGACTGCTCCAGCAAGTCCCTCACCCAAAAGCGACTTTCCCCAGCAAATACGCGGCGATCAGCGCTGTTTTTAGTGCTCAAGACACTAGCAGCAAGTACCCCATCCGGGCGTGACGTTTTTCCTGTTTTTGCCACTTAGATATATGCACAGCAGCGTTGCTGTTGAACATTGATCCTGGGGGATTGGTTAGAGTATTATTTGTCTCAACCCCCTAAAATTGCTTTTCAGAGATCAACGAAGAGCCCAAACTATTTCTAAAATCCCACGGTGGTTTTTGCGCTTAAGCTTCTATAACTATCTTCAGGTACAACCGCATCGGCTGGTGTTTCGCCTGCTTGCATTGGCTGTTCTAGTGGCCGCGGCCCTTCCTTTATCTGCACAGAAGGGCCCGATGCGGTTGCGGATTCGTCCTTCTGATCAACTCGTTGGGCTTAACAGTCAGTTGCCATACGCCGCGACGCTCGCGTCTTTTCGAGGTACGGGACAACAGGGTGGCGAACGGGCGGTTACCACGGATACCACATGGTCCTCCTCTAACCCAAATGTGGTTGCGATTGATCCACATACCGGCGTCGCAAAAGCCAGCGGCAGCACCCCAGGAGTAGTCACCATCACAGCTTTGAGCGGTCCTTTCAAAGCTTCTGCCCGGTTGACGGTAGGTTCGGCGACTCTAAGCTCAATCGCGGTAGCACCTAACAATCCCTCCGTTCTGCTGGGTAGTTCGGTTCAGTTCAGTGCGATTGGAACTTACAGTGACAGCAGTCAACATGACCTTACTGATTCTGTAACATGGAGCTCCGGGAAACCCGCGGTTGCCACGATCGGCAGCCTGGGACTGGCGACCACTAGGACCTCTGGCAATGCTATTGTTAGCGCCACTTTTGGCTTGGTCACGGGGAGCAGCACGCTCACGGTTGACAACGTCAGTGTCACCATAGCGCCGACCAGTACGCCGGTTGTCATCAATGCAGCTTATCCGTTCGCCGCAACCGTCACGGGGGCCCTGAACACGGCGGTGACCTGGCAGGTGAATGGAGTGACCGGCGGGAACGCGACCATTGGTACCGTCTCCACGTCGGGCGTGTATGTAGCGCCGGCGGCTGTGCCCAATCCTGCCAGCGTAAGCGTGACGGCGGTGTCGCAGGCGGATGCGAACCAATCGGCCTCGGCCAGTGTCACGGTGACGCTTCCCACACAGGTAACCGGGCATCCACGTATTTGGATCACTGCCAGCGATTTGCCGCGTCTGCGAGCATGGGCCGTCGCCAGCAATCCGATGTACGCCCAAGGGCTGCAAAAGATCGCTATTCGAGCAAAAGCGGATATGGACAGCAACCAGATCGTTTGCACGACTACCATCTCTGAGACCATCAACTTTTGCGAGACTACGGCAGAGCTTTTCGCGTTCATGTCGCTGGTAGACCCGGTATCTGCGGAAGCGGCTGACTATGCGCAAAGGGCCAGAACAATTTTGATGGATAGGTTAGTTACACCTCTTTTGCAGGGCCCGCATGATCCCGCTTTCATCGCTGACAACAGGAGCCGCTGGACCGGTGAGGCATACTTCACCACGGTAGACTGGATTTATCCTTCTTTGACGGCAAGCGATAAGGGCAAGCTTCTGCAGCTCTACACAATTTGGGCCAGCGACCTTATCAATGCCAATACCACGACCGATGGCCATCCTGACCCGTTGGGCAATGGGCCTGGTTTTACCTACACCTATGATCTGTTGAAGCCTTACGAAAACTCTGCAACTCTGGTGACGGATCGCAATGTTGTACGCTTTTCAGGAAATAACTACTACACATCGGAGCTGAGGCTTCTGACTTTTCTTTCGCTTGTGCTCGATCCGCAGGATGATCCTAACAACGACGTCCGAAAATTTATTTCCACCGCGACCGGTACGCGCGGGTATGTCCTCGATAATCTGATGACCAACGACTGTAAAGGCGGGTTGTTTGCCGAGGGTTTTGAATATTCACCGCAAACGACTGCCTATCTTGCCCAGTACTTTCTGGCCTTGCGGACCGCGGGCGTGGATGATCCGGCGAAATACGGACCGCAGGTGGTGCTGAGCAATAATCCTTTTTGGCCGGATCTGCTTGCCAGCCGGTTCCATACGCTTAGTCCATCAACCTTGGATGACCCGGCGACTTACAATGCCATGGGATTCGATTCCCCGGTCTATCTGCCTTCTAACTACGGCGATATGCAGCGCTACCTCTTCCGCGATGAGGTTGCATTGTCAGGTCCTCTTGCGCTTTACGCTCAGTCCCGAGGTGACAGCGCGACCCTTAATTTGATCCGCTGGGCCGTTGCTTATCTGCCGCCCGGTGGAATCGATAAAGTAGTCAGTCGAGGTGGAGACTATAGCGATTTTCCCGGCAAGCTTCAGTCCATCTTTTATTTTCTGCTTTTTGACCCAAGCGTTGATCCCAAGGCACTGCCCGATCCTCGTTTGTCCATGGCCTTGAACCAATACGTTCCAGGGATTGGCCATCTCTACTCGCGAACCGGTTGGGATACAGGCGCTGCCTGGTTTCATTTCCGCTCTGGTTGGAACGCCGTAGACCATCAGCACAGAGATGCTCTCAGTTTTAATTTTTACCGAAAAGGGGAGTGGCTCACCAAAGGCCTTTCCAGTTACAGTCTGGGATTAACCAACACCTATAATTCCATGACCATACAAAACGCTCCCGTATCGCGCACCGACTATCGGCTGCAGATTTCTAACACCGGTTCTCAATGGAGCATGGTGGAAGACACTCCGGCGGCCAGGGCGGCAGCGCAGAATTTTATCAAGGCTTACGCCTTCGCGAATGGATATACCTATGCACTGGGCGACGCTACTTATCTCTACAATTCCGAGCATGAGAGTTTGAGCGACGTCAGCCACGCCAGCCGGTCCATCGTCTGGATCAAACCTGACTTTGTCATCACCTATGACCGGGCGGAAACGGCGAATACAAATCAGAGCCGTTTCAAACAAGTCTGGTTGCAAACGGTGAACCAGGCGACCGTCGCCGGGAACCGCGCCATCGCAGTCAATAACAGCGGCCAGCAGCTCATCATCACTTCTCTTCTGCCGGCGAGTGCTGCGATCACCACGGAACAAACTGATGTAGCCGAGGCAGCGCAAGCTGAACCGATTAAGTTCCGGGTAAAAATCGATGCAGCAGGCGAACCTCAGACTGTGCGGTTCTTAACGCTATTGCAAGGTGCGGATGTTGGAGCTTCACCTGAGAATCCTACCTATATTCAAAGTACTGGCGGAGCTTCCTTTGAAGGAGTTGCTATCCATGGAATAGCGGTCCTTTTTCCCCATAACATGAATGATGGAATTTCTATGTCGAGCCTTAGCTATACCGTTCCTGCCGGTGTCAACATTCACATGATAACCGGGCTGGCTGCCAATACGTCCTATAGTGTTTCCATGGGATCCACGATCACGATTAGTCCAGGACCGGGAACAACTTCCAATGCGGGCGGGGTGCTTATCCTGGGAGATTCCAATGGCTCGTTCGGGGGAAACAGTTCTGGAAGCTCACATTAGAGATTGAGTCATTGGGTCATCGGATCATCGGGTCATTAAAGAATCAAGAACCAATCCGCGTTGATTCGCTGTGAGCTTTTGTTCTTGGCTAAGAGCTAAGAGCTTTCTTCCTTAGTACAGGTATCTTTAGGACGATGCACTTCAGGTTTTCTACGGATGCCAAAATACGGGCAAAACCCCTTTCTTTTCGCCCCCGGTCGTTGTATAGTCGCAGCCACTTTTCAAAGCCCTCTAACTGAACGTACAAAGGATTGCGCCGTAGCTAACTACGCCCCATCCCGAAGGCATGAGCGCCGTGCCTGGCATTCTGAAATCCGCGTGGTCGAAGGCGGAAATGTTCTGGCCGGTCACGCCAAAGACATCTGCGAGGCAGGTTTGGGGGTCGTGTTGTCTCGTCCGGTGGGCAAAGGCCAAACCGTGAAGGTTGAGCTGCCCAAGATCTACAAGAGCGCTACCATGGTGCTGAATGCAGTCGTGCGCTATCAAAAAGACCAATCCCACGGGCTGGAGTTTGTTTCCATTACCGATGCTCAACAGCACATCATTCGCCAGCTTCTCAAAGATAAAAAGTCACAGGCGTAAACGGGTGAGCGGATGGCGAGCGCTGTCGCGCGCGAGTCAGACGCGAGTCGGGGTCCCCGACAAGCCCGGTTTTGGCTTGTTGGGGTGAGGACGGCGGAGCGGTTCACCGCGAAGCCCTTAGACAAAAGCCCGAATGTCATTCAAGGCACAGAAGATTTTGGAGTCTATAGCGCATCGGCCCTGGCCGTTGCCGGCGCGTCCGTGGCTGATGCGGCAAACATGGAGGAACCTACTGTTTGCGCACTGGCCACTTGAACCCAGCATCGTGCGTCCGCTTATCCCAGAGATGCTGCAACTTGATCTTCGTGATGGCCAGGCGTGGATTGCGGTGACTCCATTTCGCATTACCGGGCTGCGCTTGCGTGGGGCGCCTCCCATTCTGGGAACGTCTAACTTTCTTGAGCTGAATGTCAGGACATATGTACGCTATCAGGAGAAGCCCGGAGTTTTCTTTTTCAGCCTGGATGCGGCCAGCCTGTTGGCGGTCATGGGCGCGAGAGCCAGTTATCATTTGCCGTATTACCACGCCAAGATGATCCAGAAGGAGATCGCTGCAGGCTTTGAGTATTCGTCGCGCCGACGCGGACGAAAGAAGGCGGAGCTGGTGGCCCACTACGTTCCTGTAGCTGACGTACAACAACCGCGGCCGCGATCACTGGAGCAATGGCTGGTCGAGCGCTATTGCCTGTACGCGCCCCACCAGGGCAGGCTGTACCGTGCGGATATCCATCATGTGCCCTGGCCTTTGCAGGAAGCACGAGCCGAGTTTGAAGTGAACACCATGGCCGAGGCGGCGGGAATCGAGCTGCCCAAGCTCAATCCCGTGTGCCATTTTGCGAGAGAAATAGATGTACTCGTGTGGGCCCCGGAGCGGCTGCTTTAGCGCAGTAGAAATCCGACGACGATCGCGCCGATGCCGGCAATCGTGGTGATGAAAGAAACCTTCCAGAAGACCTTCATCTCCGTCAGCAATGCAATGGAGCAGAAGATGATGGAAATCTCCAGAAACAATTCCGAGAGATCGAAGTAATTGGCGCGCCGGGTCACGAGTTTCTCTTCGCCGTCAATCTTGTTGGCTTCGTTCTGGATCTCTTCCGCATCTTTGTCGTATTTGGCGCTCTTCTTGGCCATGTCGGCGGCAACGTCTTTGGCAGCGTCCGCGGAGGAGAGCTTGGCCAACTGCGCGTCCGCCTCATAGACATGCGCGCGGATTTTCTTGGCCTGGTAATAAGCCCACTGATCATTGGCCTCGGTGCGCAGAATCACCTCTTCGGTGTGACTGCGATGGCCCAGCAAAGTTGCAACCGCCAGCAGGACGGCCACGATGGAGGTGGTAAGTCCTATGCCTTTTTGACCGGAATGATGCGCGTGCTCGGCTTGTTCCTGAATTTCCTGCGGTTCCATGAATGTCGCTCCCTAGTCGTTAAGAATGATTTTATTGAAATGGTAGAAACCGCCGTAAATGTAACATGCCAACTCCCATAAACTGAAGTTGATTTTGTTGTGGGCGCACCGCTACCGCTCCGAGCTGTCGAGCTTATAATCAAAGGTTTATTGATGGCGTTCAATCCCGTTTTGCAGCGGAGATGACATGGCTGATACCAGCAAGGGGAAAATCAAACCCAAAGTCCTGGTCGTTGATGATGAGCAGATGATTGCCGATACTCTGGCGATCATCCTGAATCAATCTGGCTATGATGCGGTGGCCGTTTATACCGGCGCGGCGGCACTGGAGAGCGCCCGCGCCAACAAACCGGACCTTGTCATCAGCGACGTCATTATGCCCGACATGAACGGCATTGAAGCCGTAATCAAGATTCGGGAATTTCTGCCGGGCTGCAAAGTACTTCTTTTCTCAGGGCAGGCGGCCACGGCTGATCTGCTGGAGATGGCCCGCAACCAGGGGCACGAGTTTGAAATCCTGGCTAAACCGGTACATCCACAAGATTTGTTGGCGAAGCTGCGGGAGTAGTCTGCGCTTGTGAGTTGTTCCACACCAATAGACAAGTCTCAGGATGAACCACTGCATAACTCTTCCTGTCCGCAAGGTCTAAGACCTTTGATACTTACCAACAAGCGAAGTTCCGTTGACTGGTTGCACTCCGGGCTTTAGATTAGTTTCTCCCTCCCTCTAGACGGTCGTCCACCGTGTTTTGTTCCCATGTTTAGGAGAGTTTCTTGCATTCAGCCACGCGAAAGAGGTTTCTCTGCTTTCTCCAGCGCATTGCCGGGATCGTAACGATCCTAATCATGACCAGCGCAATCGCAATCCCCGCGGGAAGTTCACAATCGGGCGCGGGAACATTTATCTTTGTACCGGCGGCGGGTTCGGTGGCAGTGGGGAAGACACTGCAGTTCACCGCGTACAGGGCATTTACTCCCAGCGCCGGGAAGAATGCGGTGGCGATTACCAGCCATGTGCGATGGTCTTCTTCGGATGCCAACGTCGCAACCATTACCAACACCGGACTTATCACGGCAGTCGGTTTGGGAACGGTGATCATTACCGCGATTTCAGGGCCATTTCACGCCACGACTCAGTTGACGGTGACGTCAGCGGCAATTACGTTGAATTCTGTGGCGGTCACACCGGCAAGTCCGTCCATTGCCAAAGGACGCATCCAGCAGTTCATCGCGACCGGGACTTACAGTGACAGCAGCACGGCCAACATTACGAATTCCGTGATCTGGAGCTCTTCCAGCGCCGCTGTCGCGCCGATCAACAACATCGGGGTTGCACGCGGGAGCGCGGTTGGAGGGCCGGTCACCATCACTGCGCAAGATCCATCCACTGGGGTCAGCGGCACCGCTCAGTTCACGGTGACGCCTGCCGTGCTGGCCTCGATTGTCGTCTCGCCTAATAGCATGGCGATTGTGCAGGGAGAAAGCCGGCAATTCACTGCCACTGGGATTTACACCGACAACACCACAGCGGACTTTACCAGCTCGGTAAACTGGACTTCCTCCAACACCACGGTTGCGACGATCGGGTTGAACACAGGCGTGGCGACAGGACTGAGCCTGGGCGGTCCGGTGACGATTACCGCGACCGATCCAGTCAGTTCGGTATCGGGCGCGGCGCAGCTCAGCGTGCAATACGCCGTTCTCACCTACCACAATGACATCGCGCGGACCGGCCAGAACATCAACGAAACTCTGCTTACGCCGGCCAATGTCAACAAGGCCCGCTTTGGCAGGCAATTTTCGCAGGCTGTTGATGGATACATTTACGCCCAGCCTCTCTACATGCCGGGCAGAAATATTCCCGGCAAAGGGGTGCACAACGTGGTCTATGTTGCCACCGAGCACGATAGCATCTATGCCTTTGACGCCGATGATAACGCTGGGGGCAATGTCAGTCCCCTGTGGAAGACGAGCCTGATTCCGCCGGGCGGCAGCGCGGTAAATAGTGGGGGCGACACCGGCTGCGGGGACCTGGTGCCAGAGATTGGAATCACGAGCACGCCGGTGATCGATCCCGTAACGGGAACGATGTATGTGATCTCGAAAACCAAGGAGGGCGGCAAGTTCTTCCAGCGCCTGCACGCGCTCGATGTTTCAACTGGGGCAGAAAAGTTTGGCGGGCCGATGGTGATCCAGGCGTCGGTGAGCGGAACCGGCGACGGTTCCTCGGGTGGCGTTCTCACTTTTAATCCATTGCGAGAGTTCAACCGCACCAGCTTGCTGCTGCAGAATGGATTGGTCTATATCGGCTGGGCATCGCATTGCGATAGCGGACCCTACCATGGCTGGGTAATGGCCTATAATCCCGCAACCCTGGCCCAGGTTGCGGTTTTCAATACCTCTCCTAATGCGGGACTGGCTGGAATCTGGATGGGCGGCGGAGGCTTGGGTGGCGATGGCACCAACGTGTTCTTTGCCACAGGCAACGGCAATTTCGATGTCAACAGCGGCGGCAAAGATTACGGAGACAGCATCATGAACCTGGGAGCGCCAGCCAGCGGAACATTCCCGGTGGCAAGCTATTTCACTCCCTTCAACCAAGGCAGCTTGAATAATGGTGATGTAGATGTAGGTTCCGGCGGGGTCCTGTTGCTGCCTACGGTGACCGGAGCGCATCCGCATCTGCTGGTGCAAGTCGGCAAGGAAGGCAAGATCTATCTTGTTGACCGCGACAGCATGGGCGGGTATTGCTCAACGTGCAGCAGCAGCGATACGCAGATCGTGCAGGAACTTCCCAGCGCCGTGGGCGGCACATGGGGCATGCCGGCCTTCTGGAACAACAATGTCTATTTCGGAGGATCGGGTGACCGGGTCAAAGCCTACGCGTTCAATGTTGCGGGAAGCGGCCTTCTTTCCTCCAGCCCAACTTCGCGCAGCACAGTCGGAGTCGGATTCCCTGGTCCTACGCCTTCGGTTTCAGCCAACGGCAATATCAACGGAATTCTTTGGGTCATTCAAGCGGATGCCTACGGCGGACCCGGATCCGCAGTGCTCCACGCCTTCGATGCGACCAACCTGGCTACGGAGCTGTATAACTCCAACGCTAACAGCAATGACCATCCCGGCGGCGCGGTGAAGTTTACCGTGCCCACCATCGTGAACGGAAAAGTCTACGTGGGGACCTCATCGCAGTTATCGGTGTTTGGATTGCATTAAGAACAGCTCCAAGGGTTCGATTCCAAGCAGTAATTCGTGGGGCCCTCTGGCGGCGCGACCGCGAACAGCTATTTTCGAAGAAATCGCAAGTATAGCGGCACATCTTTGAGTTGCACTCGCCGTGTCTCGTAATCAATCGCACCGATCTGCTGCTTGAACTGGGTATATCCTACATCGAATCGACTTGGTGGCGTTGTGAGGAACTCCAGGTAAATGGGTGCATCTTCGGGAAGAGCCAGATTCATATCCAATGATTCAAGAGCACTCAGCACCTCGTTCGTGACGGAGTTGTCACCTTCCCAGTCAGCATATTCCACATCCGAGCTGCTTGATGGATAAAAAGCTTCTGCCCATCGGAGGACCTCTTCCGATGACATCCGGCCTTCGCGCCAGTCAGTCAAAACCCGGACCACTTCTTCACGTTTGATAATGCGGGTGGGCATGGGCTATGCCTAATCAAAGCACTCGAAATGCAATTTTGCGTGGCCGATCAGCTTGACTGCCTCAAGTGTAGTTATGTCGAACTCGTGGCAAACCAGATCCAGGACTTCCCGCACGGTGAGCAGGTCCTCGGCATGTGCGAGTTGGTTCATTTTGCTTTTCACGAATTGCTCGACACTGCCTTGGGTTTTTCGCGGCCTGCGCATCGTCTGTCTCTTTTCAGTTCTCATGCGGTGTGAGCCAGTGTGCTCACATCTCCCTTCTGCCTTCCATGGCTTTCAACATGGTGACTTCATCGGTGTATTCAATGTCGCTGCCTACCGGAATGCCCATAGCGATACGCGTGACTTTGGCCGGCAGACGCTCGCGCTTGATCTGCTGGGTGAGGTAAACCGCGGTGGCCTCGCCTTCCACGGTGGGATTGGTGGCGAGAATGACCTCATCTACCTCGCCGCGCTCCAGGCGCTTCAGCAAATTCTGAATGCGCAGATGCTCGGGGCCGATTCCATGCAGCGGCGAAAGGGAGCCGTGCAGGACGTGATAGACGCCGTTAAAGTGGCGCGTCTTCTCGATGGCGGCAATGTTGGTGGGTTCTTCCACCACGCACACCAGGCGCTGGTTGCGGGTCGGATTGCTGCAATAGACGCACGGATCAATATCGGTAATGTTATTGCACAGCGAGCACAGGCGTAATTTGTCTTTTACGTCGTGTATGGCGGTGGCCAGCGCTCCGGCATCATCCTCGCTCGAGCGCAGGATATGAAAGGCAAGGCGTTGTGCGCTCTTGCTACCGACGCCGGGAAGCTTCTTCAGTTCTTCAATCAGTCGAGCCATGGGCTCGGCAAACTTGGACATTCATCACCTAAGAATCTGGCAGTATCTAATGGGTTTTACCGCCCTAAAAAAATCGATCTTGTCATTCCGAGGAGTATAGCGACGAGGAATCCCTTTAAACTCCAATACTTTCTTGGAACGCAGAACGATAATTTATCGGCACAATAGGGATTCCTCCGCTTCGCGTCGGAATGACAAGATCGAGAACTTTCGATCTTGTTGAGCTTGTCTTCTGTTATACCCATTTTTCAGAACAGCCCGCTTAATCCCATACCGCCCAACATTCCACCTAACTTGGACTGCATGGCTTCATCTACTTTTCTTCCGGCGTCGTTCATGGCGGCGGTGATGAGGTCTTGCAGCATCTCCAGGTCGCCCGACTTCACCATCTCCGGGTCAATGGTCACACGCAGGACCTGTTTTTGACCGTTCATCTTGACGGTGACGGTGCCGCCGCCGGCGGAGCCATCCACCACGGTCTCGCGCATCTTTTCCTGCAGTGATTCGGCCTGTTGCTTGGCCTGCGCCAGCATTTCCTGCAATTGTTTGGGATTGAAGCCGCCCATGTTTGTCTCCAAAAACCTTAGCTTCTTTTCTCGCGATGGTCTATCACCGTGCGAATTTCGGCTGCGAACTTTTCCTGTACGTGCCGCACCACAGGATCATCTGCGGCGCGACTGCGGGCCGAGCCTGACGACCCGGTGCTTCTTGCCGGCGGCGGAGCGTTCCCGCTTGCTGCTCCGACTGCTCCATTGGCGCGTGCCGTGCTCTCCAGGCGCAGCTTCAGCATTCTCTTGGCAGCGGAGTTGATGGCAGCGGTCACGAGGCGGTTGGCATCGTTGGTCATGGCCATATCCAGAAAAGTCGCTGGGACCGCAACCTGAACCACGAGTTCATTGCCGGCAATGCTCCACTGGCCAGTTTCAAGATTTGAGAGCAGCGTATGCTGACCGCCCTTTTCCAGGGCTTCGAGCACAGCGCTGCGGATGCGGTTGACCAGATCTTCTGCCGGTTGCGCTTGCGGCTCCCGTTCCTGTTCCCGTTCCAACACAGGAGCGGGTGAAGGTTGTAGCTCGGCGGCAGAGGGTTCCTCCGGCAATGCTTCCGCAACAGCAACGGCAAGCGCGCTCGACCCGGCAACTATCACTGGTGTGCTGGATGACATTTCGGGTCCAGTCTTTCTTACATTGTCTTGGCGTGCGCGGTCCCGTTCGAAAGGCGAGGGGCGCTCACTCCGTGATGTCCCACCACTTTCGTGACTGAAAGGCGAAGGGCATGGCGGCGTGGCTGCTCTTTGCGAAGCGGGAGCGGATGGCACAGACTGAGTGCGATTTTCTACGGTCGCTCCGCTCAGCAGCTCTTCCAGGGGCAACAGCCGTTGCGCATGGACCAGCTTCAACAATCCGAGTTCCAGGTGAAAGCGTTGCTCGGACTTGTAGCTTACGTCCCCATGGGTGCGCAGCATGATTTGCAGAAAGCGGGTGAGGTCTTCTTCGCTGAACAGCTCGGCGGTGCGGGCCACACGTGCGCGCTCATCGGAAGAAATTTGCAGCAGCGCAGAATCGCCGCCCGCAACCTTGGCCACCATCGCATTGCGCAGGAAGCGGACCAGTTGCCTGGTAAAGTGCGTAGGGCTCTGGCCTTCGGTCACGAGCTTATCCACCAGGCGCAAGACATCCTGGCTGGAATTAGCGGCAACCGCCTCCATCATCTTTTCCAGAACCTCACCGGGAACCGTGCCCACCAATTGCTGCACAACCTCACCGGTCAGTGTTTCGCCGCAACAGGCAATGGCCTGGTCCATGATGGAGAGGGCATCGCGCATAGAACCGTCACCAGCCTCGGCCAGCAGAGCAATGGCGTCGCGGTCAGCCTTGATCTTTTCCTGTTGGGCGATGGCTGTGAGCTGGTTCACGATTTCATCAAAGCGCACGGCATGAAAGCTGAAATGCTGGCAGCGCGAGCGGATGGTCTGGGGAATATCCTCGGGCTGGGTGGTGGCCATCATGAAGACGATGTGTGAAGGCGGCTCTTCCAGGGTCTTCAGCAGGGCATTGAAGGCGGCATCGGTAATCTGGTGGGCCTCATCGAGGATGTAAATCTTGTAGCGGTCGCGGGCGGGACGATAACGCGCCGAGTCGCGAAGTTCACGGATTTCGTCGATACCGCGATTCGTTGCGGCGTCGATCTCAATTACATCAACCGAGCTGCTGGCGCGGATCTCCGTACAGGAGTCGCACTTGCCGCAAGGCTCAGCCTGCGGCCGGTCTTCTTTTCCGCCGCGACAATTCAGGCACATGGCCAGGATGCGAGCTACGGTGGTCTTGCCAATGCCACGATGGCCGCTGAAGATGTATCCGTGGGCGATGCGCTGCTGCTCGATAGCGTTCTTTAGAGTGCGTGTGACGTGCTCCTGCCCAATGACATCGGCAAACGATTGCGGACGATACTTACGCGCTAAAACCTGGTAGGCCATTAAAGTTTGATTATACGAGAGGAAGGCGGCAGTTAGCTTTTTAAACCCTTCTAGCGGTTTTTACGCTGCGCTCCATGCCAGACCGTACTGATGGTAATACGCTTACCTCGTATTCGATAAAGGACAATGTAAGGAGTCCCGCCGATGACTAACTCGCGGATCCCGGGCTCGTTTCCTGCCCGCCCCAGATTAGGATGATTCCTCAGAGCTTCAACGATGGCGACAATGCGTGTGGCCAATCGCTCGGCTGCCTCGGGCTTATCTAACTCCACGTAAGCCCGAATTTCCTGCAACCGTGCTCGCGCCAGCGGAGACCAGACGATTTCTATCTGGGTCGACCACGCGCGCTGTTTTCGCTGGCCCCCAGGCGGCTTTATCGACACGGCGCCTCATCGTCGTGACTTTTACCACAAACGCATTTCGGCGGCGGCAGTTCCTGGTTGGTGCCCCAGGAGAGGAGCCATGCCTTCATGTCCTCGTGTTTAATGTAGTGGCCCGATTTGGCCTGCCTGTCGGCTTGGGCGATCTCCGCCAGCATTCTTTCCTGGTCGGCGACGTAGGACTCTACCGCATCTGAAATAAGAAAATTTGCGCTGCGGCCAGACTCTTTGGCCAACTTCGCCAACCGTTTCTTGGTTGCCGGCTTGAGACGAATGCTGAGAGTTGCGCTTCGTGTGTTCGCCATAAACACATTTTAATACATCTGATGGAAATACGATAAGAGTTATTTCGAGAGGGCCTCTGCGTCACGTCGCCGGCCAGTGTCTCTTCATGGCCTTAGCGAACTGATCAGCGGGCAGCGTGTTGAGCACGTCTTTCTTTGTGAGCCAGGCGCGGCGAGCCTGCAAAATGCCATAGCGGATTTTTTCCAGGTGAGAGACGTGGTGCGAATCGGTATTGATGACGATCTTCACGCCGCGCTCGCGCGCCATGCGTAAGTGAATATCATTCAAATCGAGGCGTTCGGGATAGGCGTTCAACTCCATGGCAACTTTGTTTTTAGCTGCGGCATTCAGGATAGCGTTCATATCAAACTGGAAGGCGTCGCGGCGAAGCAATTGGCGTCCTGTAGGATGGCCGAGAATAGATACATGCTTGTTTTCCAGCGTACGCAGCAGGCGCTCGGTCATCTGCTCGGGCGGCTGCTGAAAATGGGAGTGCACGCTGGCGATGACCACATCCATCTGCGCCAGAACATCGTCAGAAAGATCGAGCTCACCGTCGGCGAGGATATCCACTTCGATGCCGGCGAAAATCTTGATGCCACTGGCGTGACTCGACACTTTGCGGATCCGTTTGATGTGAGCCTCGGCGCGCTTGTCATCGAGACCATTGGCAAAGGCGAGATTCTTGGAGTGGTCGGTGATGGCGATATATTTGTATCCCTGCTTGGTACCGGCCTCGGCCATCTCTTCTATAGTGTTGCGTCCGTCGGTTTCGACGGTGTGCATGTGCACGTCGCCCTGGATGTCATCTTGGGTAATCAGTGCGGGCAGCTTGTGTTCTTCCGCCAGATCGATTTCGCCGCAGTTCTCGCGCATCTCAGGCGGGATCAGGTCGAGCCCCAGCTTGGCATAAATTTCTTCTTCGGTCTTTCCCGCGACGCGTTTCTCGCCCTTGAGTGTGGTCAGCCCATATTCATTCAGGGTGAAACCCATTTTAAGGGCGCGCTGGCGCAAAGAAACGTTGTGCGATTTCGATCCGGTGAAGTACTGCATGGCCGCTCCGAACGATTCCGGGGGAAGCAGGCGGACATCCACCTGCATGCCACTGCGCAGCTTGAAGCTGACTTTGTTCTCTCCCTGGGCGATGACTTCCATGATGCCGGGGAAGGCGAGGATTTTTTGTTTCAGCGCATCAAGCTGTTTTTCATTGGAGCAGGCTTTGCCGGTAACCAGCAGATCGAGGTCGCCAATCGTTTCGCGTCCGCGGCGAAGCGAGCCGGCAGGAGTAATTTTGTCTACACCCGGCGTGCCGCCCAGGTATTCCATGATCTTCTGCGCGGTTTCGTCGGCCACGTCGAGATGAAAGCGTCCCGAGATGCGGCGGTAATCCTCAATGCCTTTCAGGATCTTTTGCTCCGCCTTCTCACCCATGCGGGGCAGGGTGCGCAGCTTGCCCTCGCGCGCCAGCCCTTCTACACCGGCCAGATCGCAGATTTTGTAGGCGTCCCAGATGAGCGCGATGGTCTTGGGACCGAGTCCCTGGATCTTCAGCAGCTCCAGCATGCTGGGATGATATTTTTCCAGCAGCTCGGTATGCGGCTTCAGCTTGCCGTCTTTAAACAGTTGCTGCAGATGGCCGGCCATGCTCTTGCCGATTCCGGGGATCGCGAGCAGCTTTTTTTCATCGACAACCAGACCGGCGATGGGCTCGCCCAGCGATTCAATGGCCTCGGCGGCGCGCTGGTAGGAGCGTATGCGAAAAGGATCGTCGCCTTTAACCTGCATGAGTTCGGCGGTTTCGTAGAACAGGGTGGCGACGGATTTGTTATCCAGGGAGCGCGGTGGTTGGCTCATGCCCATTATTTTCTCATCTTATTGGGGGAAGAAGCTCTTAGCTCTTAGCCTTTAGCTTTTAGCCAAAAACAAAAGCTTGCCGCAGATGAACGCAGATTTGCGCGGATCGGATTTTGCGGGTCAATTCCCTGGGCTACAAAAGTAACCTCCCTGATGTAATCATGCATCCTAAAATATGGCATGCTCCGTTCATCCGCGTTTGGCTTGCTTTTATGCGCAGCTTTGGCGCTTGTTCTTCCGCTGCAGATCGCCTCTGCTCAAAACACGTTGCTTCCTACTGCTCAAGACACGTCTGTTCCTCCTGCTCAAAACCCGCAAGGATGCACCGATCCGTCATCGGCCGATTCATGTACGCCCACGCCTGCGCCGTCGCAGCCGGCCAAGCCACCGGTCTGCGGCTTGACTCACCTGGATCGCTGCGCGGTTGACATTCTCCACGATCAGGCCGGAATCTGGACAAGCCCTTTGCGGCTCCAGTCGCACGACTCCGTCTGGCTCGTGCCATTTGCCGCCGCCACCGGAGTTGCCCTGGTTTACGACAAACAAGCCCTGCAAAACCTGGGGAGCAGCCGGAATCAAATCAATATCAGCAACAAAGTTTCTGACCTTGGCTCAGGCTACACGCTTGTCGGGGAGGGTGCGGGGCTGTTCCTCATCGGCTCGCTTACGCACAATGAGCACCTCACAGAAACCGGACGCCTTGGGATCGAGGCGATCATTGACGCTTCGATCGTAGGTGAAGGATTGAAGCTTGCAACCAACCGCCAGAGGCCTGACACGGGGAATGGCAGCGGCGCGTTCTGGCCTAACGGTATGCGCAACTACTCGTTGAACAGCTCGTTCCCCTCAGGACACGCCATCGCCACCTGGGCTTTCGCCAGAGTGGTGGCATCAGAGTATCCGAATAAGCTGGTGGATCTGGGAGTCTATGCGGTGGCCACGGCGGTCAGCGTAAGCCGTGTAACCGGGCGCCATCACTTTCCTTCGGACGCGCTGGTGGGCAGCGCCTTAGGGTACTTGATCGGAGGTTACGTCGTCCGCCACCACTCCAGTAAGTACAAAGACCCGGCGTATTCTTTTCTGCCGATTGTCGATCAACGGACGCATACCTATGGTATGACCCTGCGATTCTTGTCACACTGATTCGCTGCCTTTCTTCCGTTAGGCGTCATTGTGCCGACATGCGGTTGCGCGCCTCCTTCACCAACTTCGTGAACCTGCGTGCCAACTCAAGGATGCGTTCTGCCTGCCTGCGTTGCACAGCTTCTTTCGGGATCAACTCTGTGCCTATGCCGAGCGCGGCTGCCCCCGCCAGAACGAAATTCAAAGCCGTTTGTTGGTTTACGCCTCCTGAGGCAACTAATGGTACCTGCGGCAGCGGCGCCTTCAGCGCCCGGATATAACTGTCACCGCCTACCTGCGCGCAGGGGAAGATCTTGACCATGTCGGCGCCGGCCTTCCACGCCGTAATGACTTCGGTTGGTGTCAACGCGCCGGGAATAACGACAACCTCATTTTTTACTGCGAACTCCATGACGTCCAGAACGAGTCCGGGGCTGGTCAAGAATTTTGCCCCGGCATCCAAACAGCGTCTCGCTATTTCTATATCTAGGACCGTTCCAGCGCCCACGACCATTTCCGGAATCCTGCGTGACAAATCGGAGATTACTTCCATGGCTCCAGGCACAGTCACGGTGATTTCCGCGACCGGGATACCGCCGCGGTTGACGGTTTCGGCGGCAAAGCGTGCATCCTCGGCAGAAGACACGCGAACTGCGGGAATGATGCCGACCTGCTCGATGCGAGCGCGAACTTCCTGCTTGTTCACCCTTCCGGCTCCTTTGGCTGCCAGATCAGCAGACTTCTTATATTTAGCTTAATTTGCGAGGCGCGAACGGAGCAGCGCTATGCGCTCTCCTCAAAGTCCGGCTCCGGTTCAGGGAGCTTGTCGCCTTCCTTCGCAAACCACACGTACAAGGTCGGGAGCAAGAAGATACTCAGCAGCAGCGCTCCAACCAGCCCTCCAACAATGACGATAGCGAAGGGCCGCTGCGAGTCTGACCCGATACCGCGCGAGAGTGCGGCAGGCAGCAAGCCGAACGTCGCTACCAGCATCGTCATGATGATGGGGCGAAGGCGCAGGACCGCTCCGTCAATAGCAGCGTCTTCCACCGTGTGACCCCGCGCGCGTAGCTGATTAATATACTCCAGCATGATGACGCCGGTTTGCACCGAGACTCCGAAAAGAGCCAGGAAGCCGACGCCCGAGGAAACGCTGAAGTGCGTTCCCGTGAACAAAAGCGCAAGCAGTCCGCCGATCGGCGCCATGGCCACGTTACCCAGGATGAGCAGCGCCCATTTGAGCGAACGAAACATCGTATAGAGAATTCCAAAAATCAAGAGCAGGGTCAGCGGCACGATGACCAACAGACGCGCTTCGGCGCGCTGTTCACTTTCGTACTCTCCCGCCCAGTCCAGGTGGTACCCGCGCGGCAGTTGGACCTGCGCGTTTACTTTCTTGATCGCTTCCTCAACGGCGCCGCCAAGGTCGCGCCCGCGCACACTGTACTTGATAGCGACGTAGCGCTGGTTACCTTCACGGTAGATTTCCGAGCCGCCATCCTGTTCCGTAATTTTGCAGAGTTGGGCGAGCGAGACCCGTTCTCCGGTCGGTGATAGCAAGCGAATGTTCTCAATGGCTTCCTTGGTGTTGCGGTACTGCGGAAGGTAACGCATTACCAGGTCGTAGCGCTGCTCACCTTGCAACACCTGCGTCAGAGCGGTGCCTCCAACAGCGGTCTGGATGGCATCCTGAACGTCTGCGACGTTGATCTGATAGCGCGCCGCCTGTTGGCGGTCCACCTCGATATTGAGGTTAGGTTGACCCAGAGCTCGAAAGACTCCAAGGTCCTCAATTCCGTTGACCTGGCGCATGGTATTGACGACCTGATCGGCCATGGTCTCGAGAAGTTTGAGGTCATCACCGTAAATCTTCACGGCGAGCTCGCCTTTGACTCCGCTGACTGCTTCCTCCATATTGTCGGCGATGGGCTGCGAAAAACCCCAGACGACGCCAGGAATTTTATCCAGTTCGCGCTGCATCGCGGCGATCAGTCTTTCCTTGTCTTCGTGAAACACAGGCCGCCATTTTTCCTTGGGTTTCAAGTCCACGAAGTACTCGGTATTAAAAAAACCCGTGGTATCCGTTCCATCGTCGGGGCGCCCCACCTGGCTCCAGCATTGAGTAACTTCGGGAAAAGAACAAAGCACGACGCGGGCCTGGTTCATTACCCGGATACCTTCACTAGGTCCCGTGCTCGGAGCGAGGGTGCCGCGGACCCAAAGTGCGCCCTCATCCAGGTGAGGCAGAAACTCAGAGCCGATCACTCCGCCCACGGTGAGATAAAGGGAGATGAGCACGCCAAGAACTGCTCCGCCCACGGTCACCAAACGATGCTCGATTGCCCATTTCACAGCGGTGCGATAGCGCGTTTTCAAGAGTTCCAATACGGGATTGCGCCATTCGGTCACGCCTTTGCGGAACAACACGCTGGATAGAACGGGCGCGATCAGCATGGAAAACACGAGCGCGCCAAGGAGCGCAAAGGCCACGGTCCAGGCCATGGGATGGAACAGGCGTCCTTCGACCCGCTGCAGAGTGAAGATTGGCAAGTAGGCGGTAATGATGATCGCGATGGCGTAGAACACAGGCCGCTGGACTTCGTGGGCCGCTTCGCGGATGCGCTCCATCGGCGTCTTGTAGGTGGCGCCGCCATGGCCCATGTGGCGGACGATGTTCTCCACCATGACGACCGCGCCGTCCACAACCATTCCGAAATCCAGCGCGCCCAGGGAGAGCAGGTTTGCGGGAATGCCCTTCAACTGGAGACATGTCGCGGCAAACAACAACGAAAATGGGACCGTGAGTGCAACAATCAACGCTCCGCGAGCATTCCCGAGAAACAGAAAGAGTATGACCACGACCAGAATGATGCCTTCCGTAAGGTTATGCAGCACGGTATGCGTCGTGTAGTGGACCAGGTCGCTGCGATCAATAAATGAAACTACCTTTACGCCCGGAGGCAAAATGTGATCATTCAGCTCTTTAACCTTCGAGTGGATTCCTGCGAGTGCCTCGTCCGCATTTGCGCCTTTACGTAAGAGCACGATGCCTGAAACCACGTCGTCATTATCAATGATCTTGCCGTTTTCTCGAATGATGGCTCGCGCAGTCTGTCCGAGCCGGATCTTCGGGCCTTGAGCAACGACGGCGATATCCTTTACGCGCAGTGGGGTGCCACTCTTGGTCATAATGACCGTGTTTTCGATATCGCGCACATTTCTGACCAGCCCCACTTCCCGAACGTTGATTTGCTGCAGACCGGCTTCGACGAAGCTGCCGCCCGCATTGGCATTGTTGTTGGTGAGCTGTTGCTCCACCTGGGACAGGCTGAGACCGTAGGAGACCAGTTTGTCGGGATCAATGCGCACCTGATATTCGCGGGTCGGACCACCGAAGCTGGCAACATCAACCACGTTGGGCACGGCCTTGAAGTTTTTCTCGATCACCCAATCCTCAATTGCCTTCAATTCCATCACGTCGTAATTTGGATTCGTGCTCTTCAGCGTGAACCAGTAGATTTGGCCGACGGGGCTCCAATCCGTACCCATCTGGGGCACGACGCCCGGCGGCAAGCTCACTTGCGAAAGCCGTTCGAGGACCCTCTCCCGGTTCCAGGCATTCTCCTCTTCATCGTCGAAAATCAGCTTTACATCGGAAAGCCCAAAAAGGGAGAACGAACGCAAATGAACGACATGGGGGACGCCGTTCATCACCGTCTCAAGAGGAATTGTGACCTGCTGCTCGATTTGTTCTGCGGAAATTCCCGGCCACTGCGTGATGATCTCGACATAGTTATTGGCAACGTCGGGATAGGCTTCGACGGGAAGCTGGTGGAACGAGATCGCTCCCCAGCCAAGCAGTATAAGTGCCGCTGTGAGGACAAAAAAGCGGTTCTCCAGCGAGAAATCAACAATCTTGCGAATCATCTACTGTTCCACCGTGTTTTGCAGCACCAGGGCGTTCGCGGCCACCTGCTGCCCCGGCACAATGCCCGAGATGATCTCCTGCATGTTTTCCGGAAGCATCTCTCCAGCGGTAACTTCGACGCGCTGGAACTGTCCATCGGCTAAAGGCATGAAGACCCAGTTACGGTCACGTAAATGCAATACAGCGCTCGCTGGTACAGCAGCCCGTCTCTCCGGCTTTTTGCCGTAGAACGTGGCGGTAGCAAACATTCCTACGCGCAGGAGTCCCGAATTTTGAACTTGCAGCCTTACCTTGGCGGTGCGGATGTTGGGATCGAGCACCGCCCCAATGTTGTCAATCCGGCCCTTCAGGAGCTGGTCGGGATAGGCATTCAGATGAATGTCGGCGTAGTCGCCCAGGCGAATATTGGATAGTTCGTTTTCATGCACATCGCACAGTATCCAGACGTACGAGAGGTCCGAGATGGTGAACGGGTTCGGCCCGGAGAGCGCCTGAACCCCGGCCGCGTTGGTGACTTGCTGATCGGTGATGACCCCCGACACCGGGGCCACCACATCCACAATTCCACTTCCACTGGCATGATCTTTGTTCACGCCAAGAACACGCAGGCGGTCCGCCTTCGCCTCCAGATCGGCCTTGGCGTTCTGCTCTGCGTCTTCGGCGACTTCCATGTCCTTCTGGGCGATTGCACCCTTGTCGTAGAGAATCTTAGCCCGCTCCAGTTGCGTCCGGGCCAGCCTCTCGTCGTTGACGGATTTCTGGTAATCCGAAAATGCCGTGGAGATATCCGCGCTCTGAACTCGCATCAGCAATTGGCCCTTCTTGACTTGGTCGCCCAAGCGCGCGCGGATGTCCACAACCCGGCCCGAGGCAAGCGAGATGACCGGCACATTGCGCGACACATCCGGGTTCACTACTCCTGTCACCGTCAGGGTGCTTACCGATTGATGTTCGGCGGCGGTGGCAAGCGGGAACTGCTCGGGATGGTCCACCTTGACGATGTTGACATTGGATTCGTGCTCAACCTTGGGCGGAGGCGGCGCTTCGGCCTTCACATCTGCCTGCCCTTCTCCGCACGCAGCGAGGAGAAGACAGACGCCCAGCAATGAAAGTGCCCCGACGAAATAGTAAAAAAAACGTTTCTTCATGGAATTACCTCCTTACCCACGGCAAGGTTCAATTGATTCGCCGCCATTAAATAAGAGCCGACCAGGTTGATGTAATTCAGCTCCACGCTCCGGTATTCACTCTGCGCGTTCAGGAAATCGAGCAGCGAAGCGCCGCCGCGCTGATAAGAGAAGGTGATGATGTCCCGCACGCGGACCGCTTGTTGTAAATACTTGGTTTTGTATGGACGCAGCAGGGTGAGGTCGCTCTCCAGCGTTGCATAAGAAGAATCCACATCGCTGAACACCTGCGCCTGGGTGGCATCGAGCAGCCGTTGGTTTCGATTAATGTCCAGTTGCGTGCGCAGCTTCTCTCCCTGGTTGCGGTCGAAGATGCGGAGGGGGATGCTGACACTGGTACCGATAGTTTGGTGGTCAAACGGATTGTTGAACGAGGGATTGTAGGAATACCACGCGCTGACGGTAGGATCCGTTGAACCGTTGGCAACTGCGAGCTTGTGATCGGTTTGGGCTTTGTCTACGGCTTCGACGGCCGCTTTCAAATCGGGCCGCGTGTCCAGGGCGATCTTGCGGAACTCATCGAGCGGCGGTAGTTGGTCGGTGAAGTCAAATGGACCCGTCACGTCGAATTGCGCGACTGGCGTACGGTCGTTCAAGAGCGTTAGCAGTTGTATCTTCGCCGTCTTCAGGCTCTCTTCCGCGGCTTGCAGGTCAGACTCGTATTGTGACTGCTGCAATTCCAGGCGGTCGAGATCAACCTGCGCGATATCACCGGCCTTGTACCTTGTCCTGCTTACGTCGAGTACGTGGTCGTAGTATTCCAGGTTGTCTTGCGCCCTCGCCAGCACCGCTTTGGCCTGCAGGGTTTGCACAAAGTCGCTGCGCAAGTTGAAAAGCAGGGTCCTATCAAGATCAGCGTGGGTCGAGACCGCGATTCCGGTTGCCTTCTGTGCACTCTCCAGGCGCAATTCGCGCTTGTGCTGGCGCTCATGCAGATAGCTGAAGCTGCTTACAAGCATGGTGCCGGTGAACGGTTGCCAGACTCCTTTGTAACGAGCGAGTTGGGTGCCATCGTTCGACAGGGTGAGCTGCGGGTTGGGGCGCAGATACGCGGTGATCTCCTGCGCCTTGGATTCATCAATACTCACCTTGTCTGCCAGCAACGTCGGGTTGTTCTGTTCAAAGCGCTGGCGGACCTGGTCCCAATTTAGAGTCAAGGGCGCTGGGGCCGGCGGTTGCGCCTGGGCCCAGCCCTGCGAGCTGCAGAGTATCAGCGCAAAGTAGAAGAAGAGCTTGTTTCGCATCGTTGATTCCATGATTCCATTTTGTTCTGCCAGCTTTAAAGGCGCCCAGGGAATGCCGCACACATCTTTTTTTCTAGTCATGAATACGCCGCCGGATTACCGGCGGCCGGGGAATGATCTTCGCTGCCGTCTTTTGCCGCCAGGCCTGCGGAAATAGTTCAGCAGGCCACCCACAGCGAGACAGGCCAGACCCGCGATGATGAAAACAAGACACGCGAGTTTGACATACGCATTCCAATCCATTTCTGTGCCGTCTCCGCGGTAATGGTTCCCCAATCAAGAGTCAGTTAGAGGCCATCTAGTTCTGTTGATATCCTTGTTCCTCAATCAAACTTTTGTCATCCCGAGCGCAGCCGCGCTTCGCGGCGGAGTCGAGGGACCTAGGTTCTTTCATGTTTTCAATAATGGACTCTTACTCACCAAACCCATCTGACGAATGCCGGGCTTCTAACAAAATCGTTATGCCTTTCCATTTAAGCCTGTGCTGCATCTTCTGAGAACCCTATCTTTGCGGCGGGAGGGATATCTTTCGGGGTTAGGGCCTATCTTTTGGTCAAATTCCTTTTGATATGCGATTGAATTAAGTAATGATGTTCTTGCATTTACACTAGTCCGAAGAGCCAGGCGTCATGTTCGACATTTCCATCATCTACGCGCCATCGAATCGCAGAAAGAACCTGCTGATTGCTGCAGCTCTCGTTGTAGTGATCGCAGTTGTGGACTGGCGAACGCCGGCATACATTTCACTCGGCTTCTTATATCTGTTTCCCATTATGTTGGTGGCGGGCTTCCTGAATCGCTGGCAGATTGTTGGTATTTCGCTGTTGTGTTCCGGCCTGCAGGAGCTGTTCAGCAACCTTCCCACGAGCGCCTACATTACGCGTCTGATGATGGTTACCATGGGATATATCGGTACAGGGTTCTTTGTCTCTGAGTTGGTGGCGAAGCGGCGGCTCATGACGCAGCATATGGAAGATCTTGAGCGCCAGATCCGTTTTCGACAGGATATCGAACAACAGCTCGAAGCCCTCATCGAGAGCAGCCCTGCAGCCATTGTTACCGTAGACTCCGGAGGGCTCATCGAGCGCGCCAATCAGGCCGCTCAGCAATTGCTTTCTCCCGAGGGTCCACCGCTGCGCGGTCTATCTATTGCGCCTTTCGTGCCGGCGTTGCAGGCGGTCGCGCAAAGTTACACCTCCCGGGTGCTGCGCACCACGATGCAATGCCAGGGCCGGCGTCCTAACGGCGAGGTATTTCTGGCAGCAGTGTGGTTTTCCACCTATTCCACCATTGCCGGACCGCGCCTCGCTGCCATAATCGTCGACCTGTCGGAGGATATACGCGACCGAGAGCAGTTAAGCCTCGATCATCTTTTGAAAAATGCCCGCATCGTCATGGTGGCAGTCTCCCATGAAATCCGCAATATCTGCGGGGCCATTTCGACCGTACAAAGGAACCTGTCGCACGTTGCCTGCCTGGCTGAGAACCGCGATTTTCTTGCCTTGGGAACACTGGTGGAAGCGCTGGGAAAAATTGCTTCTTTGGATCTGAAGCCTTCCACCGAGCAAAATCTCGCAGCCGTGGAGCTGCCTTCGGTACTCGATGAATTGCGGCTTTTGATTGAGCCATCGCTCCACGACGCGGGCATCAAGTTACTTTGCCGCATCCCGGATGACTTGCCCCTGGTGTCCGCCGACCGGTATGGTCTTATACAGGTTTTTCTCAATTTGGTGAAGAACAGTCAACGCGCCATGGAGGCCAGTGATCAAAGACAGTTGACCATCTCTGCTGTCTCTGAACGCCAGAGCGTAGTCATACGGTTTGAAGATACCGGCCACGGCGTCGTTGCTCCCGATGAGCTCTTTCAGCCGTTTCAAAAGCAAGCTGTGGCCACTGGACTCGGCTTGTATGTTTCCCGCGCCATCTTGAGGACCTTCCGCGGCGACTTGCACTACGAACCGAGAGACATGGGTTGTTGTTTCGCGGTCTCGCTCGTGCCTGTGGCAACCGCTCGGGAATCGGCCTATGCCAGCCAAAGCTGACAAGATCCGGGTACTCATCATTGATGACCATGCTCTGTTTCGCGAGAGCGTAGCCAGGCTGCTTGAGGGCGAGCACAGCTTTGAGGTGCGCCACTGCGGCTCTGTCCAGGATGGCATCTCGATCATCGCGCTCTGGCCTGCCGACGTGGTCCTGCTGGATTTCGATCTGGGCGATGAAAAAGGCTCCGCGTTCCTGGCGAAAGCCCGCGCCACCGGATTTCAGGGCAAAATACTACTGCTGACCGCCGGCGTGAATGAGCTGGAAGCTGCGGACCTGATTCGCAGCGGAATCTCAGGCATTGTACTGAAGCATAGTTCGCCGGCGGAACTCTCCCAAGGTATTAAAGAGGTACTGGCCGGCAAGGTCTGGTTCGAGCAAGCCTATCTCAAGAAAGTAATGGAAAAAGCGACAGCATCGGAACTCAAACCATCCGGCGCTAAAACTTTCACCGAACGGGAACGCCAGGTGCTCACCCTGGTTTTCGAAGGGTTGGCGAATAAAGAAATCGCCGACCGGCTGAACATCTCGGAAAGTTCCGTGAAGGCCTCCCTGCAACAATTGTTCGAGAAGACCGGAGTCCGCACCCGCAGCCAGTTGGTGCGTGTTGCCCTTGAGCAGTACAAAAACCAGTTCTAGGGCGTATTGGTATTCAGCCCTCAGGTCAGGAATTCGGCGATTTTGGCTGTGTCAGGGCACGGATTTAGAGGTTGCGGAAAAAGTCCTCGGGGTTGAGAATCCTACAATGTTCAAGATTCGAGTAATCCTGTTTGTTTTGATAATCGTCTGCGGAAAAGCGTGGGCGCTGGATCAATTTGCAGGGATCAAATGCGGAGCCGATATTCCCAAGTCTTTGCTTGGGAAACACGACTCCAATGAACCCGTGGTTGTGCTCGAAAAACGGCACAAGGATTTGGGTCTGAAAGATTTGGGTGGAACCGAGATTTCTGATCGCTTGTTCCTGTCTTCGTGGCAGATTTGCGGAAGCGAGTACGAACTGCTGGTGAATACGAAAAGCGGACTGATTCGCGACGTGCTTCCATTTCCCTCTCATGCAGCAACCTCGCCCATGTTCATAGGCACGTGTCAAGCGGATGGAAAAGAAGTACCCGGGTCAGTCGTCGCAGTGCTGAATAATAGCGCCGGATCCAACGCGAGAGATGAAAAACTGGCCAAAACCATGCTCAAGGCCACGGCTGCGTGGAAGATAGACGAGACCAAAGAGAAGTTTGCCAAGCAATCAACGCAAAATCTTGAATGCCCACTCAGCGGAATCGTTACGCTGGATGGCGGCCCCTAGGACGCTCATGGCTGCGGAAAGCGACACTGGATTCTAATGCACTGACTTGGCGTAACATCGCCATTCCACTCATTGGCTGGTTCTGAGTGGTATAGCCTGCTTACACCAATCATGCTCTAAAATGCAGTATGGGATGTCTAACACCGGATTGGCAACAACCACGCCCAAGCTGGGAAGAGGCACGAACGATGTGTCAGCGGGTTCCGTTAACACCTGTCCAGCTAACGTCAGGCATATTTAACGACGTCCTAGCAAGCCTGCGAGAGTCTCACTCCAATGGAGGAGCAGTTCTAGCTGCATTCCGTATCTCCTCCGACGATTGTTTTGACTGGTATGCTTCGCGAAACCGTCTATTAGAAGACAGCATACTGGTATCCCTTCTGTCCCGTCCCGAGGTCCGACTGGCACTACCCGAACTCATGATTCCATCTGAGGCAGACCTCATTGTGAACCCACCGCCTTGCCCCATTGGTGCTCAGGTCTTCAGTATGGAAAGTCCGTTCCTGTTCGACGGTAGGTTGGCACAGTGTCTTCATTCAGGAGGAGCTTACTGGCACAAACGCGGCGATGGAAAGGAAGAAAAACAACTCGCCCTCCATTTCTGCGAAGCAGCTTTCGATCTGAGGTTTTCGGAAATACAGTTCTACGTTAGCTACAACGCGTGGACTCGCTGGTTTTATAACGTCGCGTGGGATTGGACATCAATTCTGTTCGACCGTAACCTGCGAACGCTCTGGATTTTAGCTGTTACCGATACTGACTGAAACCGTGTGGCTGGTCCACTGCTGGCGAAATATCGCCATAGCACTCGTTGACGCTGGATTCTAATGCACTGACTTCGCGTAACATCGCCATTGCGCCAGCAATCCGTCCAGGCGGTGAAATCCAGCTACGCAGCTACAATTGGCATCATGGCACTTTTCACCGTAATCCTGGAGTTCGATGGCGGTACCTATATTTCGCAATTCCGCGCCGCCTCTGCGCAAACCGCAGCCGTGAAACATGCTGCTCAGTTGGTCGGCAACGAGGCGGTCGGCAGACTCGCCACCAGGAAACGTATCGCCCATGGTTTATCCTCCGACCGGCCAGTCGCAATTGAGGGTGTGCGCAACGTCTGGTGCTGTTCTATCTCGATTGGCAAAAGGTTCGCGTTAGTAAACATCGTTGCCACATCTGAAGCGTAGGGTGGGGCATAACATCGCCGTATCGACTCATTGCGGATTTCTGAGATCGCGGTACAAAACCCTATATCGCATCATCAAAGTAATCTCGCGCCTTATAAGAAGTGCGAGGTGTTCTGCCTTTCCATTTGTCGAAAATTCTCGCAAGCTCCATGCCGCTCACTGAGATGAACTTCGGCCATATCTCTTGCTTGTTCGGTGTTGGATAACCCAGAAGGTTGTTGAACGAGTTGTTGATTGCCCGCACAACGGACTCGTCGGCTTCATTAAGTTTGGGCCAACACAGGAGAACCTGCCTTACCTCATCCCGTGTGAGACCAAATATGGTCCCGAACTCCCACTCCGGAAAGAATGGACCCTCTACGGCTGCGTGCAGACACTCTCGTACTATCTCGCGTTCTCTCTCGTCCAGATTGGCTAATGACACTATGCGGCCCATTAATGACTGATTTTACTCACGTTTCGATGACTTTCCAGGGAGCTCTTGCACTCACATCCGGACTAACTGTTGCAGAATCGCCTTTACGCTCACGACGCAGTCAATGAGCGCTATCGCCTGTTCTCAACAGTTACGCAAATCCTCTCTCTCCATCTCCATCTCCGCTTGTTTACAATAGATTCCGCATGGAGCGAATTCCGAGGATTATTCCGCCGCGCTCAAGAGTTCGGTTGGTCCGCGCTGATCGGACGACCCGTGAATGGCAGAAGGAAATTGGTCGCCAGTTCCGCGTCGGCTACTACCGTCGCCAAGACCGCCTTGACTGCATCTGGTTGGTGAACGAGAAAGGCGAATATGAGCAAACCACTGACCGCGATAGCCTTCTACGCTACTTCGCAATCGAGAGGCTAACAGATGAACGTGATTACTACGGCGTGCACAAGCGAAAGCTCGGACCGCTGAGAAGGAAGCAGAGTCGTAGAGCCTCAAAGTAACTGTTGAAACATCGCCCTAGCACCCATAACTCGAAATTTCATCAATTGCCAGACGTCCAGCGACCCTTGCCAAGCGAGAACAAGAGATAGTCAGTCGCCGCGTCTGCCAAATCCGAGAACACCTGAACGCACTGGTATTGCGCGTCTCTGGTGCACCAACCAACTCTGTATCCTCGGTCTTCTTCGGCGATGAAAGTAGACGGAGTGAATCGCTTGTCGTAGGATTCACCCAGTAACGCTCTGACCGTTTCTGGGTGTTCACGAAGGTATTTCGCAATGTCGGAAGCCGGAAGCTCGGAGATGGCCATTGCGGCTGCGACTCCTATGCGCTGAACCCTGAATCCGTCAGGGACCTGTCAATGTTTAGTCTTCTTCTCCAACTCCACATTTGATGAATCGTACCATCTCGCGAGGGTGACGGAATAATTGTCGTAACATCGCCTTGTCACTCATTGAGCTGCGAATGCGGGCGGTTGGCAAAACCTATCGTTAACTCTGGCTCTCCTTGGTCCTTGCCGAACTCAAGACTGTGATGTGCGTGGTAGCCGGGGTTCTTCCCGGTACGTGGCGCAATCCAAACCGCCTTCCTGTCCCGCTGACCGCCCGGTTGACGATATCATTGCCGAGGTCAATAAGCAGCAATCCAAAAAGGCAAACCGCGATCTTTGGGGAAAGAGGCCCGTGATGGGAGCAGATTTGAAAGTAGAGTTCAAGCGCAAGAAGAACTCTGTCAGCTATGAGCAGCTCAACCTTAATTTGACGGAGCTATCGGATATCGCATACGAGTTGGATGTCACTCCACTGGATGAGATGATCTCCATAGGTGAGGAGGAGGTCGAGCAGGCCGCCGCCGTAGAGGGAATGACTCCCGCTGCCGTGCGTAAGAAAATGCTGAAGCGGTTTGCTCCCGAGGAACCATTGGCGTCAGTAGAAGCCCTGGTCGCGTATTTAAGAAAGAAAAAGAATGTCATGGATGATCAAGAGTTGGCTCTCAGACAACTGGAAGCGCTGCTTCCTCTTTTGCAAGACGCCAAACAGAATGGTGTCGAAGTGCGCTTGCGGTATTTCTTATGAAGCGACCAGTGAGTTGCAGGTAAGCGTCCGGAAAGTCTTTAATCACCCACAAGTTGAGTACCAATATTGGCGCTACAATGACCGCATGCACATGCGATACGCTTTAGCTATGGTTGTCGTGAGCGCAGCAATGTTGGCGCAATCCAAACCGCCTTCCTGTCCCGCTGGCCTCCCGGTTGACGATATCATTGCTGAGGTCAATAAGCAGCAATCCAAGAAGGCAAACCGCAATACCAACCCTTTGCCCGGGACTATCTGTATCGGGGGGTTGTGCTTCGGCCATTCAAGACTGCCAAAAACGGCTCCAGAACCTGCGCCACGAGGCGAAACGCCCAGCGACGCAAACACGAGCTCCAGCCGTTCAAACACGATTCCCGTGGACGAGTGCGACGACAAGATGGAGACGGCGTTTAAGGCCGCTCACAACGTGGATGTTGGCGACTACTACTTCGAACAGAAGAACTATCACGGAGCATTGCTGCGCTACAACGATGCGCTCGAAGAAAAACCTGGGGATATTGCCATTCATGTTCGCCTGGGGCGGGTTTTTGAGAAACTGAACCAGCTTCCGCAAGCCATCGAGCAATACAAGACGGCGCAGACGCTCGATGGTCCGGAGAAGTGGTCCGATGAAGCTAAGGCGGCCCTACTGCGTCTTCAGAGCCCCTCAGCTTTGTAAGTGTTGATCAATCGCGATTACGCTCACAACCCGGCCAAAACCATTGGTTCGGCTAAGCATTTCGCTTACGATAGCGAGCATGGAACAGAAAACCTACAGCATCAGCGTCCGTCTAAAGCGGACCAAGATCGAGTATGCGTTCGTGTCGGTTCCTGTGGACGGGAACGTGATGGAGCCAGACCCGGAGGACGCGACCAAGCTCAGGGTGAACAGTGAAAAGGTCTTTGAAGCTGCCAAGCGCATGGGAGCTGAAACGGCCATTCTTTGGGCACAGGAAGGAGAATCTTTGATTGAGATTCACCCGTGGCAGACCGCACCACCTCGCGCTTGATTGCTGGCCTAACATCGCCATATCATTCATGACCCGAGTTCGAGGCTTCTACCATCACAGCGCAATTTGTTGCTAGAGTTTGTCAGGCTTTTTTAATCAAGCGGGCAATCCAGACCAAAATTACCGCCCCAACAAATGCCACGATGATGGAACCTATGATGCCGCCTCCCGGCCAGATTCCCAACAGCCCAAAGACCCAGCCGCCCACAACGCCGCCCAGGATTCCGAGAATGATATCCACCAGTACGCCGTAGCCCCTGCCCTTCATAACCAGGCCGGCAAGCCAACCGGCAATCAGTCCAACCACAATCCAAACGATGAATCCCATGCTTATCCTCCTTGCTGCGACTTCAGATGCGGTCTTCTCATCCTGCTAGCCGAGAAGCCTCGGTGATCATCGAGGCAAAGCATAACAGCGCAGGATTGACGGTGCAAGAACTGTGGAAACGGGAGGGGATTTGCTCAACTGTCGTAACATCGCCATAGTACTCATAACCCCAGTTCAAGGCATCAGCACGGTGCCGGCCGGACGCTTACCTCAGAAGTGATATCACGTTGGTATCAAAACATCGACTTCTTGGATACTACAAGCCATAATTTTGCCAGACGTGTGTCTCCGTCAGGCATTCAAGAATGCCGGGCTTTGGCCCGGAGCGCGAAGCGAGCGCCGAGTCGCGCGAGCGGAGCGCGAGGGCATAGCGGATAACCGCGGAGCCCTTAGAAGTGAAGAAGGTTCTTTGAAAACTTATTTGCGATGCGGGATTCTGAGGACTGGTACGAGTACTTCCAGCAAGTCTCCACACCGACCTCGACTTTCCCCGCCAAATACGCGGCAATCAACGTTGTTTTTAGGGCTCCACCCACTTGCTGCAAGTACCCCATCGTCCAAGACTTGAGCGGCCAAAGTGATCGCACTTCACCTGAGAACTGAGAACCGGGAACTGCTTCAGCAAGTCCCCTACCCCGAATTGATTTTCGCCAGTAATGATGCGGGTCAGACGTGGTTTTTGGCACGCCCGACCCCTGCTAGCAAGTGGGTGGGGGTGCCGCCGGATTTCGGGATTTCCAGCGAACGGGAACTACTTGGACGGGGACACCCAGGTGATGTCGCGCAGATACTTCATATTCTGCACGTCAACCACGCCGATCCGGTTCTGATCATCGGCACTGACATAAGCCGTTTTGCCATCGGGCGAGAGCACGATAGCGGCCGAGCGGAAGGGAAGTTCCACGGTGCGGACGATTTTGTTTTGGTCGAGGTCTACTTCAGGAAAGGTAAGCGATCCGCTGGTGTAAGCGCGCCGCGCCGCTTCATTGACCGCAATCATGATGGGCGGGGATGTGGAAGCCCCCTTGGGATAAGCCGTAGTGACCGTGGAGCGCGGACTGATTTCGGTGATGGTTTCTGTAGCAGGCGAGGCTACCCACAGGCGCTCCTCTTTTTCAGAAAATGCCATGCCCTGCGGGGTGCCATCCACGGTGAGCACGGCGGCTATGCGGCGCACTTTGGGATCGTAAAAAATAAGATTGTTCTTGCGGGCGGAAAGGGCAATGGCTATACGCGTACCATCACTGCTGGCGGCCACACTACGAGGGGCGCTCCAGGCGCGCAAATCGTAGAGTTGCACCGTCGATTCAACAATTCCCATGGGCTGCGCCGGGAAGATTTCAAGCTTGGGATGAACCTCGTCTATGCCACCGCTGATTACGATGACGCCATCCAGGGTCTGCGACCAGGCAAGATCATGAGGATGAGGCTGTACCTCGCGCTCAGAGTGCACGGTCAAATCACCGGAAAAAATATGTAACCGGGAATCATTCTGCACTAAGGCAAAGAGAGTATCCCCTGGCCCAAAAGTCAGCGCCATAACTGCAGAAGGCAGCCTGGTCATGGACCGTGCGTGTCCATTTTCCGTGGAAAAGACGCGCAGGGTCCCATCGAGAGCTCCAGAGGCCAGCAGTTTTCCATCGCCGGAGATGGCCAGCGAGCGACTGGAGGTTCCGGCGATAACCGGCACAGGGGCAGGCTCGTTGGAGTGAAAAATCTGGGATGCCAGCCACAGCGCAGCCAGAACAAATACAACGACAACGGCGATGATCAACCACCAGTTGGTTTTGACCCGCCGGAGCGAGGGAGTACCCTTGCCTTGTAGACGCTGAGGCTCTCGGTAAACGGTTCCACCCATTGGGGAGAGTATACGATGGAGACACTCTCAGGGAAACCGCTCAGGAGGCCATGTCCTTCAAAACAAAACCCAGACCCTATTGAGGACTGGGTAAAAAAGGGGGGTAGACGGGGTTAATTGTTAATTCTGTACTTTTTGAACTTTATCGGCCTGAGGACCCTTTTGACCCTGGACAATTTCAAACTCAACCTCGTCACCTTCCTGAAGGCTCTTGTATCCCTCAGAGATGATGGCGCTGTAGTGGACGAAAACATCAGGTCCTTCGTCACGCCCGATAAATCCAAATCCCTTCGCGTTGTTGAACCACTTAACTTTACCTTTCATTTGAGACACTTACTCTTCCTCCGTACCTCGGATCCAGTCCGCAGTTGCGGAGTGAACACACGAGTTTCTTCCCTGACGATTGCTTCAAGCAGGTTTTATTGCTTCACGGGGGGAGGCCAACCCAATAGGGCCAGCTTGCCAAGCAATGAGAAACCTGTTTGCTGGCATTGTTTAACTTAATTTTAGCGGCCATACCGCCGCCGTTGTCAAGTTAGTAAACCACTGGCGCTTCGCCAGCAGTTGCTCCTGGGGGGAAGATCTGCGAGCGAAAGTATCGTATCGCGAGATGCCCACAAACGCAATAAAAGAAAATGCTTAGGCCCGTAACTTGCGCTCCAGCCATAAGATGGAGGCAATGGTTTTGGCATCTTGAATGGTACCGTTCACGGCCATGCCCACGGCTTTAGGCAGCGGAACAAGGTGTATGGTGATGACTTCATCTTCTTCCGGCGTGGCTTCGCCCTTGCGAATGTCATGCGCCAGAAAAACCGACATGCGTTCATCCAGAAATCCCGGACTAACATAGAAACGCAGGGCCAAACTCCACCGGGTTGCCGTATAACCGGTTTCTTCTTTCAACTCGCGCTTGGCGGCGGCAAGCGGGGCTTCGCCGGGATCAATTTTCCCCGCAGGCAGCTCCCAAAGCATGCTCCCTGTAGCATGGCGGTATTGCCGCTCCAAAAGGACACGGGGCGTAGCTCCGGCGCTCTCCACCGGCAGAATGACGACAGAGCCGGGATGACGAACGATGTCACGGCGGGCGATGTATCCGCCGGGCTCCCGCACCTGTTCGGTAACAACATTGAATATCGGGCCGCGAAAGACAACCTTGGAGGAAATTACACGAGAGGCTTTTGTCTTGCGTGAAGTAGACATGAGAAATAGTAGCATTGCGGACAATTGTGGGATTCAGTCATCGGGTCATTGAGTCATTGAGAAAATATTCACCACAGAAACTTAGAGGCACAGAGAAAAAGCTAAAAGCCAAAAGCTAAAAGCTTGTTTTGCTATTCTTCAAAGCATGGCTACCAGACCCAGCATTACTCTGATCGGCGCGGGCAATATTGCCAACGCATTGGCTGTAGCATTGCGCCGGGCGGGATACCGGATTGACGAAATTGTGGCTCGTCCGACATCGCTCCGCCGCGCCCAACGGCTGGCCCGGCAGGTAAGGGCCCGCGCAGCGGCCAGTTCAAAGGCCCGGCTTTCTGCTGACATCATCTGGTTTTGTGTGAACGATGACAGTATTCGCAGCAGCGCAGAAGAGTATGAGCCTGGAACCGCTTGGAAGGGAAAGATCGCGTTACATTCCTCGGGCGCGCTAGGCAGCGATGAGCTGCGTGCGCTGAAGCGGCGGGGGGCAGCGATTGCATCCGTCCATCCGATGATGACATTTGTAGCGGGCAAGGCTGCCGGCATGAATGGCGTAGCTTTCGCTCTTGAAGGTGATGCCACTGCCGTGCGGGCCGCGCAACGTATTGCCAGGGATTTAGGAGGATATCCGTTCCAGATTCGCAAAGAGAACAAGGTCCTCTACCATGCAATTGGAGCATTTTGTTCGCCGCTGATCATTGCTCTGCTCACTGCGGGTGAAAAGGTCGCGAGGCAGGCGAAGATTCCTCAGGCGGAGCTTGGCCGGGTGATGCAGCCCATCTTGCTGCGCACCGTCGAGAACTACGCGAAGCAGGGCGCAGCGGCCTCGTTTAGTGGGCCGATCAAGCGGGGTGACGTGGAGACGATCCGCAAACATCTTGCGGCTCTAAAAAAAGTACCACTGGCGCGGACGGCCTACGTTGCGCTGGTGCGGGTGGCGTTGGGCACGCTGCCGGTGGGGAACAGGATGCAGCTTGAGCGGATCCTGCAGAATTAAACCGCCGAGGACGCAGAGGAACGCGGAGGTTTTTTAGAATTGTTTCACCACAGAGACACAGAGAAAAGCAAAAAACCTTTGCCGCAGAGGAATGCGGATTGGCTCCTAAGATATTCTCAACAAATCGTCAATCAAAAATCGAAAACCGTAATTCTCATTAGTTTTTGTTTTCAAAGCTGCGGACGAATTCGACCAGGGAACGCACGGGGACACCGCTGGGGCCCTTGGCGATCCAGGATTTGTTTTCTTCCATCCAGGCGACACCCGCGATGTCGAGATGGATCCAGGGAGTCTCATCTACGAACTCCTTCAGGAACATGGCGGCAGTTACAGCTCCACCCCAGCGTCCGCCGCTGTTCACGATGTCGGCGATCCCGGAGCGGATCAGCTCCTGATACTCGCCGTCGAGCGGCAGCCGCCACATCTTTTCTCCGGAGCGCTGTAAAGCCTTAGAGAAGCGTTCGTAGATGTCGTCATTGTTGGCGAAAACCCCAGCATTCACCATGCCCAGCGCTACGACGCAGGCACCGGTGAGTGTGGCGGCATCAATGAGATGAGTGCAGCCGAGCTGGCGAGCGTAATAGAGGCCATCGGCGAGTACAAGGCGGCCTTCGGCATCGGTGTTGATGATCTCAATGGATTTGCCCGACATGGCAATCTGCACGTCGCCAGGTTTCTGGGCCTTGCCGGACGGCATGTTTTCCGTAGCGCAGACAATGCCAATCACCTTGATCTTGGGCTGCAGCAAGGCAATGGCGCGCATGGCGCCGATCATGGCCGCACCACCGGCCATGTCATATTTCATCTTTTCCATGCCGTCGGCGGGTTTGATGGAAATTCCGCCGGTGTCAAAAGTAACGCCTTTGCCTACCAGACCCAACACCGGTTTTTCCGGCGCGCCCGGAGGCGAGTAGCGCATGACAATCAGGGCAGGCGGTTCATCGGAGCCCTGCGCCACGCTCCAGAATGCCCCCATTTTGAGCTGCCGGATGGCGTCGCCGTCGAGGATCTCGCATTTCAAATGCGGCGACTTGATTTCTTCGCACATCTGACGGGCACGGGTGGCGAGTATGGTGGGAGTCATCCGATTGCTCGGCTCGTTGACCAGTTCCCGGGTGAAGTTTTGCGACTCGCCGACAACGCGTGCTTCCTGTAGAGCACGGTCTAACTCCTGCTGGTTGCCATTGGCCGGAGCTACAACTGTGAACTCATGCACGCTCTGGTCTTTGCGGTCGGATTTGTAAGTATCAGGATCGAAGTCGCCTACTAAAGCTCCTTCGACGATGGCCCTTAGCGCATTGCCTGCACCGTCAAAACCGGAGGGCGTCAGGAAGGCGAGCTTGCGTAACCCCCTAGGCTTCAGGAAGCGCACCGCCGTGCCGGCGGCTTTGCGCAACTCATAAGCAGAAAAGTTTTTCGCCTTGCCTCCGCCGATGATCAACAGCCGCTTGGCCTTCAATCCGCGCGGAGCATGAAGCAAAACAGTTTCAAGTGTCTTGCCGGTAACTTCGCCGCTCGAAATCAGGTCAGCTACAGCATCAGCGACAGCTTTTTCTTCTGTGGCAACCCGGGCGGAGTTCTTGTCTTTTTCGCCATTGTCGAGGGCAATTACGGCCAGGCATTCGGTTTCGATTTCAGCGGGATTAGAAATTTTCAGCAATGTTTGCATAGGTTGTTTTCACCACAGACATATTTTTTACCACAGAGACACAGAGAATTGAGTCATTGGTTCATTGAGTCATCGGGTCATTGGGTGTGCCTCTGTCTCTCTGTGGTTAACTAGCTTCTTCGGGCTCGCGAGATCGCGGCGCGGGCTTCGGCATCGGCGGTTTTGCGGCGCTCGGTTTCGCGCTTGTCCCAGAGTTGCTTACCGCGGGCCAAGGCCAATTCACATTTTGCCCTGCCATTCTTAAAATAAATGCGCGTAGGGATGAGCGTCAGCCCCTTTTGCTGGGTTTTGCCGATCAGCTTGCGCAGTTCTTCTTTGTGAACCAGCAGCTTGCGCGTCCGCAGAGGCGCGTGATTAAAGATATTGCCGTGGTCGTAGGGGCCAATATGGGCGTTCAACAGCCATAATTCACCGTCTTTGATAATTCCGTAGGCGTCTTTCAGGTTGGCGTGGCCGGCGCGGATCGATTTGACCTCAGTGCCACTCAATATCATGCCGGCTTCAAATTTTTCGAGCAGAAAGTAGTTATGCGATGCCGAGCGGTTTATAGTGGCGTCGCGCTCGCCACTAGCGACGGGATCACGCTTGGTGTTCTTGGGCTTCTCCGGGCGGTTCTGATGTGAGGGCTGGCGCGGCATGGCAAACTTTACTCTTGCGACACAATGACTAAGGTAACTTTGTATGCTAGCACACGAATTTTAGCGGGCAATGCGATGTATAATGCTTGCTTCCTGTGTTTTATCGGGTTCACCCGCTTAGTATGACATAGGGATATTTTTTTCCACCGGATGGGGTATTTGAAAACCTTTTTTTCTGCCTTGAATCCAAGTTCCTATATGAACCAATTCAGTGTTCGTCTGGTATTGGTTATTTGCCTGTTAACCTCGCCTGTGCTTCAGGCCGAATCACCTGGTTCCCTCTATAAAAAAGGGAAGGACGCGGAGGCAGCCCAAAAATACGAAACCGCATATGAGTTTTTCAAGCAGGCCTACGATAAAGATCCCAAGGACCTACGCTACCGGACAGCCTTCGAGCGTACCCGGTTTTATGCAGCGGCGGTGAAAGTCCATCGCGGCCAACTTCTGCGTGACGGGGGCAGGTTAGAAGACGCGCTGGCGCAATTTGAGGCGGCGGCTGCCATTGATCCCTCCATGGATATTGCCCAGCAGGAGATCCGCCAGACGCGCCGCATGATAGACGAGGCCAACCAAAAACCGTCATCCTCAGAAAATGAAATGCTCTCGCAAGGGCCTATTTCCACCATGTTGCAACAGGCGCAGGGGCCGGTGGAATTGCAGCCGATCTCAGACCAACCCATCACACTCAAGCTGACGGAAGACAGCCGCATGATCTATGAGACCATCGGCAAACTGGCGGGGATCAACGTGTTGTTTGATCCGGACTATACATCGCGCCGCATCCGCATTGAACTGAATGGGGTTTCGCTGCAGGACGCGCTCGCGATTGTAGCTTTCGAGTCCAAGACTTTCTGGCGGCCGGTGACCGGCAATACCATTTTTATTGCCTCCGATAACCCCACCAAACGGAAGGAATTAGAGCAGAACGTCATCAAGACCTTTTATCTCTCCAATGTTTCGCAGAACACAGACTTGCAGGACATTGTGAATACTCTGCGCGCGGTATTACAGATTGACCGTGTGCAGCAACTGATTTCTCAGAATGCCATCGTGGTGCGGGGTACACCCGACCAGATAGCCTTGGCAGAAAAATTGATTGATGACATAGACAAGCCCAAAGCCGAGGTAGTGGTAGATGTTGCCATCATGCAGGTCAACCGCGACCGCATGCGTGACCTTGGGATTACGCCTCCCAGTTCCGTAACCGTCCAACTTCAGGGCGTAACCACAACCGCCCCCGCAACCACCACCACCAACACTGGGACTAATAACAACACCACCCCCACTACGCCTGCTGCTGCTGCCTCGGGGCTGACCTTCAACACCTTTAAGCACATAGGTTCGCAAAGTTATGCCGTAACCGCTCCGCAAGCGACAGCATCGTTCCTGTTCAGCGACAGTGACAGCAAGGTCATACAAAGCCCGGAACTTCGAGCCGTGAATGGAGCGAAGGCAACGCTCAAGATCGGTGATCGTGTTCCCGTAGCTACCGGCTCAATCGGCAATCCATTTTCGGGGACAACCGGCACCAACGGCAGCTTCAGCGGACTGGTGAACACACAGTTCCAGTACCTGGATGTGGGCGTCAATGTTGAAATTACGCCCACGGTACATGCCAACCGCGAAGTGACACTCAAGATTTCGCTTGAAATCTCCTCGGTCACAAGCAACGTGGACATCGGGGGCATCAGCCAGCCGATTATTGGACAGCGCAAGATTGATCATGAAATTCGCCTTAAGGAAGGCGAAATCAACATTCTCGGTGGGATTTTCGAAGACTCAGATGTCAAGAGCTGGAGTGGCCTGCCCGGATTGGGAAGAATCCCGCTGTTCCGATACCTGTTCGCCAAAGAACATGTGGACCACAATGTAAACGAGATTGTATTTGTGCTGATTCCGCACATCGTACGTATGCAAGAGGTCACGCCGCTCAATCGGCGCTCCCTGGATATCGGTAACGGCAACACAGTGGAGCTGCGCCGGAATTCGGTGAAGTCGCAGCCGCCGGTCCAGCAGCAACCAGCGCCGCAGCCAGCGCCCGTGCAACCAACGCCGCAGCAATTTGTTCCACCGGCGCAGCAAAATCCACCACAGCAACCTGTGCCACCGCCACAGACAGTTCCGCTGAATGCTAATCCGCCGCAGGGCGCAACGGCGATGAATACGCCCAGCCCGGCGCCTACGGGAACCGATGGCGTGCAGCCTCCACCGGTTGCTTCGCCGCCAGTAACGAATCCGGTTGCTGGATTGCAATTGCCTCAGGGAGGACAGTCAGCACAGGACGGCACTGCTCCTTCTTCGCCTTCCCCTCCTGCTCCGGCAGCTAGCGGTAAAGCTTCTGTGCGCTTGGATCCCCCGGTCATCACGCAGGCAGCCGGAACCACGGCAGCAGTGAACGTGATGCTCGACAGCGCATCGCCCGTGCATGATTTCTCAATGGAACTTAAATACGATCCTACGGCGATGGAATTGCTCAATGTGACCAATGGAGGCTATCTCTCGAGCGACAACCAGCCGGCAACGGTGGTACGACGCGCGGAGAATGGAGTGGTGCACGCCGCCGTTATCCGAGCGCCCAGCGCGCCGGGAGTTCCAGGACAGGGTGCAGTGTTGACCCTGGTTTTTTTGCTGAACAAACCCGGCGACTACGTTCTAACGCCTGCCAGTGTTGCGCCCAAAAGCTTGACGGGCTTAATCCCGGTCAACGTCACGGGGCAGACGGCAGTCAAGATTTTGAATTTTCCTCCTCCGTTGTAATACAGAGGTAATTTTTACCGTGAAATGGCTTTTGCAGAAACGGTTGATAGCAGGGAATGCACGGCACCACGAACGTGGGCTTACGCTCATCGAACTGATTGCAGCCGTCGCTATTCTTGCAATTCTGACTGGCGCGGCCATACCCGTGATGCGCGTTCGGATTAAAAGAGAGAAAGAGAAAGAGCTGCGCCACGATCTCTGGGAGATGCGCGATGCCATTGACCGCTACAAAGATGCTGCCGATCGCGGTGCTTTCCAGATCAAGCTGGGAAGCGAAGGCTATCCCCCTGATTTGGATACGCTGGTGAAGGGTGTGGATGTGCAAGGGAAGACCATCCGCTTCTTGCGCCGCATTCCTGTTGATCCCCTGACGGGCAAAGCGGAGTGGGGGATGCGCTCGCTGCAAGATGATCCGGACTCAAATTCCTGGGGCGAGCAGAATGTTTTTGACGTTTACACCAAATCAAATGGCACGGCACTCGACGGGACAAAATATTCGGAATGGTAATTTCACGCAAACAGCGCGGCTTTACGCTCATTGAGCTACTGATCGTGATCAGTATGATCCTGATCCTGGTGTCGCTTGCGGTCCCCATGTATAAACAATCCATATTGAGGGCAAGAGAAACCGTCCTGAAAGATGATTTGTTTACCCTGCGCCGCACGATTGACGAATACACCTACGACAAGAAACGGGCGCCGGCGTCGCTCGACGACCTGGTGACCGATGGGTACCTGCACCAGATTCCTCCGGATCCGATGACTAAGCTGCCCAACTGGAACCCTGTCATGGAAGCTGATGCAAGCTTCGAGGGGACGGAGATCGGCATTGACGATATCCATAGCAGCTCCGATGCGATAGGCTCGGATGGCGCAGCGTACAGCACGTGGTAGGTATTCGGAATGGTGATCTCACGCAGACAACGCGGCCTTACGCTTATTGAGTTGATGGTCGTCCTCAGCATAATTTCTATTCTCCTGTCATTTGCTATTCCCATGTTCAAGCGGTCAATCCTGAGGGCAAAGGAAACTACCCTGAGAAACGATCTGTTCACCCTGCGCCGCATGATTGATGAATATACCTACGACAAGAAAAAAGCGCCGCAAGCTCTCGACGATCTGGTGGCCGCGGGATATCTGAAGCAGATTCCGGAAGACCCCATGACCCATGACACGAACTGGCAGGTCACGGTAGAGGCCGATGTGATGCAATATCTCGACCAGACCGATGCCGGCATTGATGACGTCCACAGCAGCTCAAACCTGACGAGCACGGAAGGCACTGAGTACAGCTCTTGGTAAAACAGTACTCAGTACTCGGTACCCAGTACTCAGTTTGTGGTGATGGAATGCGGATTCGCACGGCGAAAATCGTTGGTTTGTTGCTAGTTGCGATGTCCCTATCCAGTTGCGCGTACAAGCGCCACATACTTCACGCGAAAGAGACAGTATTAAAAGACGATCTTTTCAACATACGCCGTGCGATTGACGAGTACACTTACGACAAAAAACGCGCGCCGGCAGCACTCGACGATCTGGTGACCGATGGGTACCTGAAACAGATCCCCAAGGACCCGATGACAGGCAAGGCCGATTGGAACCCTGTCATGGAAGCCGACGCAAGCTTCGAGGGGACGGAGATCGGCATTGATGATGTCCACAGCAGCTCCGATACGATAGGCGCGGATGGCACTGCGTACAGTACGTGGTAATTGCCCATCATCGCTCACACATTAGCCCGTATTTCCTTGCCAATTGCTCCACATCGCTCATTTCGTCTAACATCGTTGTGATGCCTACTGAGACGGAAACTCTCCGGCAGAGCTACACGCCCATTCACGCGCCGCGCGGCAACACCCTCTCCTGCAAAGGCTGGCAGCAGGAGGCCGCCATGCGCATGCTCATGAACAACCTCGATGAAGAAGTTGGCGAGCGACCGCGCGACCTGGTGGTCTATGGGGGCACGGGCCGCGCTGTCCGCAACTGGGATTGCTATCACGCGATTATCGCTGCTCTCAAGGAGTTGGAAAATGATGAGACCCTGCTGGTGCAGTCAGGCAAGCCGGTGGGTGTCTTCCAGACACATGAACATGCGCCGCGGGTCCTGATTGCCAACTCCAACCTGGTGGGGCATTGGTCCAACTGGGAAAAATTCAATGAACTGGAGCGCGCCGGTTTGATGATGTACGGCCAGATGACCGCGGGCTCGTGGATTTACATCGGCTCGCAAGGCATCGTGCAAGGGACCTTTGAGACCTTTTCTGCCGCTGGGGAGAAGCATTTCGGAGGGAGCCTGGAAGGGAAGCTCGTGGTCAGCGGCGGCATGGGAGGCATGGGCGGGGCTCAGCCCCTGGCCGCCACTATGGCGGGAGCGGCGTTCCTGGGAATCGAAGTAGACGCCGAGCGCATCAAGAAGCGCCTCAAGACCGGCTACTGCGACTTCATGGTCAATACGCTGGATGAAGCTTTGCGCATTCTCAAGAATGCTATCCGCAAAAAACAGGCGGTCTCGGTTGGGTTAGTGGGGAACTGTGCCGACGTTGTTCCCGAACTGGCGGCGCGCGGAGTTGTGCCTGATCTGCTTACCGACCAGACCTCAGCCCACGATCCCCTGAACGGTTACATTGCGCGAGGGCTCTCCCCGGTCGAGGCCACGGAGTTGCGCAAACGCGATCCTAAAGGATACGAAGAACGCTCGCTGGATTCGATTGCTCGGCATGTGGAAGGAATGCTGGTGCTGCAAAAGATGGGCGCGGTGACGTTTGACTACGGCAACAACATTCGTACCTTCGCCCATCAACACGGCGTGAAGAATGCCTATGATTTTCCAGGATTCGTACCGGAGTATATCCGCCCGTTGTTTTGCGAGGGGCGTGGGCCATTCCGTTGGGTGGCGCTCTCAGGCGATCCTGGCGATATTGCCGCGACAGACAATCTAGTTCTGGAGATGTTTCCACAAAACCAGATCCTGAGCCGCTGGATCAATCTGGCACGCAAGCGAATCAAGTTTCAGGGGCTGCCGGCGCGCATCTGCTGGCTGGGATATGGCGAGCGCGCTCAGTTTGGCCAGGCTATCAATGAGATGGTTAAGAATGGCAAGCTCAAGGCCCCAATTGTAATAGGGCGCGATCATCTGGACTGTGGCTCGGTGGCGTCGCCCTATCGTGAGACCGAAGCCATGAAGGATGGTTCTGATGCCGTCGCCGACTGGCCCATCTTGAATGCGCTGCTCAACACTGCAAGCGGCGCTTCATGGGTCTCAGTGCATAACGGCGGAGGCGTGGGAATTGGTTATTCTCTGCATGCCGGCCAGGTGACGGTCGCCGATGGCAGCGAGGCGATGGCGAAGCGTATTGAGCGGGTGCTGACCTGCGATCCCGGAATGGGAATCATACGCCATGCTGATGCAGGATATGAGGCCGCCATTGACTTCGCCCAGCGCAAAGGTGTGAAAATTCCCATGAAGCGCAATCCAGCAGGTTCCGGTGACAGCAAGTAAAAAGAAGCAATCCGCAAGCGCATTGCTACTAGCCAATATTGGCGAGTTGCTGACATTGCACGCTCCCGGTAAAGGTCAAGGCCCGCGCCGCGCGCACGAACTCAACGACGTGGGAATCATCGAAGATGCGGCCGTGCTTTGCGACGGCGGCAAAATTCTGGCTGCCGGCAAACAGCGCGAGGTGCTGCGGCATCCTGCGCGCAAGAAGCTGAAGTCCGTTGAAGAAATTGACTGCCAACAGAAAGTGGTCCTTCCAGGTTTCGTTGATTCGCACACTCACCTTGTTTTTGCCGCTCCGCGACTCGTGGATTTCGACAAACGCATTGCCGGAGCGACTTATGAAGAAATAGCTGAAGCCGGCGGCGGCATCCGCAGCAGCGTGGAAGCTCTCCGCAAAGCACCGGCAAAAATCCTGGCTCAACGGGCGCTGGCCACATTGCAGGAGATGGCGGCGCAGGGGACATGCACGGTAGAGGCCAAGTCAGGTTACGGCCTCAGCGTGGAAGCAGAAATCAAATCGTTGGAAGCCATCCAGCAGGCGGCCAAGGCATGGCCGGGGACGGTGGTGGCTACACTATTAGGCGCACATGTGGTTCCAAAAGAGTTTCAGAATAAACCCGAGCGTTACCTTCGCGAAGTTTGCGAAAAGATGATCCCACTGGCCAGCAAACGAAAGCTGGCCGCATTCGTGGACATCTTTTACGAACGCGGAGCGTTTAACCTGGAAGCCTGTGAGCAGGTTTTCGCGGCCGCAACACAGCATGGGCTGGGCGTGCGAGCGCATGCAGGCCAGTTCTCGTCAGCAGAGCTGTGGCCGTTGCTGCGTTTTCATCCGGCTTCATTCGACCACATGGATTGCATCAACGGCGAAGACATCCCGCAGCTAGCAAGACGCGATACGGTCGTGACCCTGCTGCCGGGATCGAATTACTTTCTAGGATTAGAAAAATTTCCGCCGGCACGCACTTTGATTGACGGCGGAGTGCCGGTAGCGCTGGCAACCGACTATAATCCGGGAACCTCGCCGACGAGCAATATGCAGTTTGTCCTGTCGTTGGCCTGCACGCACATGAAGATGACGCCTGCCGAAGCCATTGCCGCAGCCACAATCAACGGCGCCCATGCTCTGCGGCTGGCAGAGCGCAAAGGGAGCCTGGAGCCAGGGAAGGACGCTGATCTGGCCGTTTTTGAAGCGGAGGACTACCGCGAAATCGCTTATTGGGTTGGCGGTAATCGGTGCTCGACCACTATTTTGAATGGGACAGTTTCTGTCCGCAATGCATGAAATTATAAGTCTTACACTGGAGATAGATTCCCAAAATGAAAACGATTGTATGTGTAATCTGCAGCATGATTGTCATGGTCTCGTGCCTCCGGGCACAGCGACTGCCGGAAATTGCCGTTCCGGAGAATTACAAGCTCACCTTTACGCCGGACTTTGCGACCGACACCTTTGCCGGCCAGGAAGAGATTACCCTGCACATGTTGAAGCCCAACAATGTCATCGTGCTCAATGCGGCGGAGATTGATTTTGAGGCCGTCATGGTGCATCTCGGCGAAGATACCCTCATGGGCAAGGTAACCAACGGCCCAGAAAATCAGATGGTCACTTTGACCTTTGACAAGCCTATCGCTGCCGGTCCTGCCTTGCTGCATATTCACTACAAGGGCAAACTGAACAATCAGCTACGCGGCCTGTATTTGAGCCGCGCTAATGGAAGGAAATATGCCGTAAGTCAGCTCGAAGCGGTGGATGCGCGGCGTGCATTTCCCAGCTTCGATGAACCATCGTATAAAGCAACGTTTGACGTTACGGTGATCGCGGACAAGGGCGATACCGCCATTTCGAACGGCAAAATCATCTCGGATACGCCTGGCCCGGGCGAAAATCAGCACACCATTAAGTTTTCGACCACGCCGAAGATGTCTACCTACCTGGTGGCGCTTGCGGTGGGAGATTTTTACTGCCAGGAGGGTTCGCAGGATGGAATTCCTATCCGAGTCTGCGCTACGCCCGACAAGAAAAACCTGTTGAGCTTTGCGCTCGAATCTGCCGAGCACATCCTGCATTTTTATGACAATTATTATTCCATCAAGTACCCGTACGGAAAGCTGGATATCCTCGCGGCGCCTGACTTTGAGGCAGGAGCCATGGAAAACACCGCGGCCATCTTCTACCGGGAGACCTTGTTGACGATTGATGATAAAACCGCCTCCGTGGATGCGCACAAGCAAGTCGCCGATGTTCTAGGACATGAGATGGCGCACCAGTGGTTCGGCGATCTTGTGACCATGAAGTGGTGGGACGATATCTGGCTCAACGAGGGCTTTGCCACATGGATGTCGAGGAAGCCAGTAGCCGACTGGAAGCAGGATTGGGACCTTGATATAGACAAGGCGCGGGCCACCAGCATGGCGCTGAATACCGATTCCTTGCAGCATACGCGCCCGATTCGGGCCAAGGCCGAGACCCCTAACCAGATTGACGAACTCTTTGATGGCATCGCTTATGGAAAGGCGGCGTCAGTCTTGCGCATGATTGAAGCCTACGTGGGCCCCGAGGTCTTCCGCAAAGGAGTTAATGCCTATCTGGAAAAACATGCTTACGGCAACGCCACCTCGGAAGATTTCTGGAATGCGATTGCAGAAGCTTCACACAAACCGGTGGACCAGATCATGCCCACCTTCATTACCCAGGCGGGCGCTCCGTTGCTCACCGTGAAGTCCGCCTGCAAAAACGGCAGGACCGAGGTCACACTCTCGCAACAGCGTTTTTACTACGACAGCAAGCTGCTGAAGCAACCCTCGAGTGAACTTTGGCAAATCCCAGTTTGCATAAAGACCGAGAAAGGCAGGAGCTGCCAGCTTGTTACCAAGCAAGAGCAGACCGTCGAATTGAACGGCTGCTCGCCGTGGGTATTCACCAATGCCGATGCCGTGGGCCACTACCGGTCGGTCTACGATCCCGCGATGTTGCGCCGATTGGGCGAGGTTGCCGAGACCAAACTCTCGCCGCAGGAGCGCATTTCGCTGTTGGGAGATAGCTGGGCTGCGGTCCGCGCCGGCAAGTACCGCATGGGCGACTATCTTTCTCTGATCCAGGGGATGCAGCAGGAGCGCAACCTCTCTGCAATCGATATCCTGGTGGAGAATCTTTCCAGTATTGACCGCGATCTCCTGGATGATTCCAACCGCGAGCAGTTCCAGACATTTGTGCGTAATCTGTTTCGTCCGGCGGCACAAGAGTTGGGCTGGTCATCGGCTCCGGGAGAGGGTGATGAGCGCCGCAGCCTTCGCGCTAAAGTCCTTGAAGCTTACGGCTATCTTGGCCGCGATCCCGAGACGCTGAAGAAAGCCCGCGAACTGGTGCTGCAGTACATGGAGAACCCGGCTTCGGCAGATACCACGCTGGTCCGCACCGCGTTCCGCGTTGCTGCTGTCGAAGGCGATGAGGCTTTGTACAACAAGATCCTGGAAAGTTCCAAGAACGCGAAGTCTCCGGAAGAGTATTACCTTTATGTCAGGGCACTGGTGGAGTTTCGCCAACCGGAGTTGATTCAGCGCACTTTTAATCTGGTACTCTCGCCGGAGATCCGCAACCAGGATGCCCCCGGGCTCATTGCCAGACAGTTTTCTAATCCGGCCGCTCGCTCGGAGGTCTGGAACCTGGTGCGGCAAAACTGGTCCGGCGTGCAAGCCAAGACCACGCAATCCAGCGGCCGGGAGATCGTAACGGCAACCAACTCTTTTTGTGACGCTAAAACGCGCGACGAGGTACAACAGTTTTTCACCGAGCATAAAGTGCCTGCCGCAGAGCGCAGCTTGCCGCGTGCGCTAGAAAGCATTAGCAACTGCATTGATCTGAAGGCACAGCAGGAGCAGAACCTGAATGCCTGGCTGGGGCAGCAACATAGCAGCGGGCAGTAGGGTGCAAATAGAAGCTTCTATGCACAGAGGCACTGAGAAAAATTGGGTCACACTCAGGAACGAGAATTATATTGAGTATTTTTCTGTGTCTTCTGATGTGATTTTCTTTATCTCTTTCCAAAGTTCTTCGCGACCCGTCCCGGTTTTTGCGGAATAGGCGAGAACCGGTCCGATTTGCAATTCCCGGCCCAATATTCTTAACGAGTTGTTGAGTTTGTTGCCAGAGAGCCGGTCGCTCTTTGTGGCGACGACCAGTAAATTCCTCTGGGCTGCGCGCAGGAATTCGATCAATTGCAAATCACTGGGCTGGGGTGGGACATTGGAATCCACAAGCACAATGCAGCCAGCCAGGTTTTCGCGTCCGGTCAAATAGGGATCAATAAACTTCGGCCACTCGGCTGTAATGCTTTTGGAAAGCTTGGCATAGCCGTAGCCGGGCAAATCGGCAAAGCGTAAATCCGGCAGCGCGCTTTTTGCGCGCAGATAAATTTCAAAAAAATTAATTGTCCGGGTTCTGCCCGGGGTCGAGCTTACGTTAGCAATTTTCTCACCGACGAGAGAATTTAGAAGACTCGATTTGCCGACGTTGGAACGTCCAAGAAAGGCGATCTCGGGAACGGCTGGAGCAGGGAATTGCCCTGGGTCGGCGGCAGAGGTCAGGAATTTGCAGTGAATTTTCATTCAGGTTTTTTTACCACAGAGACACAGAGGCACAGAGAAAAGCAATTAGGTTTTTTTACGAATCTAAAAAAAATAAAGCCCGCGTATTGCGGGCTTTATTCAAGAGATAAATCTTACTGATGTGTGGTCGTTCCCTCGCTCGACTGGGGCACATTGGCCATGGGCTGGTTGACGGCGATTGCCTCTTCAATCTCAGGCAGTGGACGCTCCAGGGCGATGGGCAGAACTTCATCCATGGTATCGGCAAAGTGCAGCTTGATCTGACTCAACAGGCTCTGCGGCACATCGGGGAGGTCTTTCTCATTATCCCGCGGCAAGATGACCTCGAAGATGCCGGCGCGATGGGCAGCCAGAAGTTTTTCCTTCAATCCGCCGATGGGAAGCACTTTACCGCGCAGGGTTATCTCTCCGGTCATGGCGACGTCGCGCCGGACTGGAATCTTACTCAGCGCACTGGCCATGGCGGTGGCAATGGTAATGCCTGCCGAGGGGCCGTCTTTGGGGATGGCGCCTTCGGGCACATGCAGATGGATATCCACGTTACGATAAAAGTCGCGTGGGAGTCCCAGACGATGGGCGCGTGAGCGCACATACGACATGGCAGCCTGGGCCGATTCCTGCATCACGTCTCCGAGCTTGCCGGTCGTGGTCAGCTTGCCTTTGCCATCTACAATCGTTACCTCGGTGCTGAGAATCGAACCACCGACCTCGGTCCAGGCCAGGCCGGTCACCAGGCCGATCTCGTTCTTCTCGTGCGCCAGCGTGTCGCGGAACTTGATAACGCCCAGCAAGTCGCCGATGTTCTCGCCGGTGATATTGATGTTGTACTCGGATCCATCTTTGACTACCCGGCGCGCTACCTTGCGGCCGATATTACCGATCTCGCGTTCTAGGTTGCGAACGCCGGCTTCGCGAGTGAATCCGCGAATAATGCCGGTGATGGCATCGTCGGTAAAGGTGATGTTCTTTTCCGTCAGACCGGTGGCCTCGCGCTGCTTACGGACCAGATACTGCTTGGCGATTTCCAGCTTTTCCGGTTCGGTGTAGCCGTGCAGCCGCAGAACTTCCATACGGTCCTGCAAAGCAGCGGGAATCGTATGCAGTACGTTAGCCGTGGCTATGAAGAAGACTTGCGAGAGATCGTATTCAACGTCGAGGTAGTGATCCATGAAGCTGTGGTTCTGTTCAGGATCGAGCACTTCGAGCAAGGCCGATGACGGGTCGCCACGGAAGTCGGTGGACATCTTGTCAATTTCATCGAGCATGATGACCGGATTCTTGGTCCCGGCTTTCTTCATCATCTGAATAAGCTGGCCGGGAAGGGCACCGATGTAGGTGCGGCGATGTCCGCGAATCTCCGCTTCGTCACGCACGCCACCCAGGGACATGCGTACGAACTTACGCCCTGTGGCCTTGGCAATGGACATACCCAGCGAGGTCTTGCCCACGCCCGGAGGGCCGACAAAGCACAGGATCGAGCCCTTGGGATTCTTTACTAACTGCCTCACGGCAAGGAACTCAAGAATGCGGTCTTTAATCTTCTCGAGGCCGTAGTGGTCGGTGTTTAAGATTTCTTCGGCACGCTTGATATTGCGAATTTCTTTGGAGCGCTTGCGCCACGGGACCGCCAGCAGCCAATCGAGATAGTTGCGCGAAACCGTGGACTCGGCCGACATGGGCGGCATGGCTTCAAGCTTCTTGAGCTCCTGCAGCGCCTTTTCATGCACGTCTTTGGGCATGCCGGCGCTATCAACTTTCTTTTTCAGCTCGTCAAACTCGCTCTTTTCGCCGCGTCCCAGTTCCTTTTGGATGGCCTTGATCTTTTCGTTGAGGTAATACTCTTTCTGGGCCTTTTCCATCTGGCGCTTTACCCGCGACTGGATGGTGCGATCCATATTGAGCTTCTCGATCTCAATATCGAGCACATCGCAGATGCGGTTGAGGCGCTCGGCAGGATCAAAAATTTCAAGCAGCTCCTGCTTCTCTTCAATGGAGAGCTGCAGGTTGGCAGAGATGGTGTCGGTCAGCCGTGCGGGGTCATCCATCTTGACCGCTGCGATCATGGTCTCGTAGTTCAGAGACTGGCACAGCTTTACGTATTGCTCAAAAAGAGATGTAGCACGCTGGATGCCGGTTTCAATGGCGGGTGAGTGCAGCGGAGGATAGCTGGCGGTTTGTACTGTAGCCAGCAGATAGCCATCAGATTCTTTGATATCTTCGACTTTGCCGCGCTCCAACCCTTCCACCAGGACTTTGATATTGCCATCCTGAAGCTTCAGGCTCTGCACGATATTGACAATGGTGCCTACCTGGTAGATTTCGCCGGGCTTGGGCTCATCCACGCTGGCGTCGTGTTGCGTGGCCAGGAAGATCTTCTTGTCGGAGGCGAGCGCAGCTTCTAAAGCGCGCACGCTGGATTCGCGGCCCACGACAAAAGGGGTCATCATGAAGGGGAAGATGACCACGTCACGAATGGGCATCATCGGCAGCTTGCGAACTTCGAGTTTTTCCCGGAGGGAGCTCACTATGGTTATCCCGCTTTCTCCATCATAGCAATAGAAACTTCGCGTTTCTCGACCATTTCACTGGTCACTTCAAAATCTTTAATACGCTTCTGGCTTGGTAGATGGTACATGAGGTCGAGCATCAATTCTTCCAGAATCATGCGCAAGCCGCGAGCGCCCACTTTACGCGCCAGGGCCTCACGCGCTATGGCATGCAGGGAATCGTCAGTGAATTTAAGCCTGACATTTTCAAATTCAAACAGACGCTGATACTGCTTGGTAATAGCGTTCTTGGGGCGGATAAGAATTTCTACCAGCGCGGCCTCATCGAGATCATTCAGGACCCCCACCACCGGCAGGCGCCCGACGAACTCGGGAATCAGGCCGAACTTAATTAAATCCTGCGGCTGGCTCTTGGAGAGCAGTTCGGTATCGCGCTTGGATTCAGGAATGAATTCGACGGCGTCCTTATCTTTCTCATTGCCAGTGCGGAAGCCCATGGCTTTCTTTCCCACGCGCCGGCCAATGATCTTTTCGAGTCCTACGAACGCGCCTCCGCAGATAAAGAGGATGTTGGTGGTATCCACAGGAGTAAATTCCTGATGAGGATGCTTGCGGCCACCCTGCGGCGGGACGTTGGCAATGGTGCCTTCCAGAATCTTCAGCAGTGCCTGCTGCACGCCTTCGCCGGAGACGTCACGCGTGATGGAGGGGTTTTCGTCCTTGCGGCCGATCTTATCCACCTCATCAATGTAGATGATGCCGGTCTGCGCGCGGCCCACATCGCCATCGGCGGCCTGCAGCAGCTTCAGGATGATGTTCTCTACGTCCTCACCTACGTAACCGGCTTCGGTCAGCGTGGTGGCGTCAACGATAGCAAAAGGGACATCCAACATGCGGGCCAGGGTTTGCGCGAGAAGCGTTTTGCCCGTTCCGGTTGGCCCGATCAGCAAAATATTGCTCTTGGCCAGCTCCACTTCGCTGTTGCGCTGGCGATTCATGTAAATGCGCTTGTAGTGGTTATAGACCGCGACCGCCAACTTTTTCTTGGTCTGCTCCTGGCCAATGACATATTCGTCGAGGAATACCTTGACCTCTTGCGGCTTGGGCAGATGGTTGGGCGCGGCGGCGGTTTGCGTTTCGGTGCGATCGTCTTCCAGGATGGAGTTGCAGACCGCGACGCACTCATCGCAAATGTAAGCCCGGGGATAATCGCTGGGGGAAGAGATGAGTTTGGCGACTGCATCCTGCGACTTATGGCAGAAGGAACAGCGTAGACTTTCTTCAGGGCCGGAGCGTGTTTTCATCTTCTTCTAGAACTCCTTAATACATATACAAGAAGACCCGTAAAAGTGCCATCGGATGCACACCTTAGTTGCAAATCGAAGGTACTGCTACTTGTGTTTGTAAATAATGTCATCCACGATTCCATACTCCTTGGACTGCTGGGCGTTCATGATGAAATCGCGTTCCACATCCTTCTCTATTTTATCCAGCTTTTGCCCTGTATGCTTAGCTAAAATCTGATTGGTAATCTCGCGCATACGCAGGATCTCTCTGGCGTGGATGTCAATATCCGTCGCCTGGCCGCTCAGTCCGCCCATGGAGGGCTGGTGGATCAGGATACGTGAACCCGGCAGGGCAAAGCGTTTTTTCGGCGCCCCGGCGCACAGCAACAAAGCTCCCATGCTGGCGGCTTGCCCGATACAAATCGTGGTTACGTCAGGACGTATGAATTGCATGGTGTCATAAATAGCCATACCCGCGGTAATCGAACCGCCGGGGGAGTTGATATACAGCGAGATGTCGCGCTCGGGGTCCTCGGCAGCTAAAAACAGCAACTGCGCAATCACGAGGTTGGCGACAGTATCGTCAATGGGTGTGCCCAGAAAAATAATGTTGTCGCGCAGCAGCCGGGAATAAATATCGTAGGCGCGCTCGCCGCGGCTGGTCTGTTCTACAACCATAGGCACTAGCATCATATGAGGATCATTTTTTTGCATAGGGATTGCTCCTGGCCAACGGTGGCTGCGGCGCTCCTCCCGGTAGACTGGGGAAGCTTAAGCGCCCTCCGCGGGGGACTGGACGGCCAGCTTTTGCCATTATAGTTGCCGCCGTCATGTTCATGCGGACCTACGGTAGAGGAAGTCGAGAGCTTTCTCGTTGCGTATCCTATTTCGGATTTTATCGAGCGCACCATCACGCGTCAAACGCGAGCGAATCTCTTCGGAAGACTGCTTGGTTTGCCGTGCCAGAGCGTCAATTTCCTTGCCAACCTCTTCGTCGCTGACCTCGATTTTTTCAGCCTCGGCAATTTTTTCCAGGATCAGAGACGCTTTCACTTCCTTCACCGCAGCGTCACGCTGCCCGGCGCGCAGGCGGGGAAGATCCATCTTTTTCATGTGCTCAGCACTCAGACCCTGAGCGGCCAAGGCGCGCAGGCCGCGCTCCAGCCGGAGATCAATCTGATGCTCCACCATGGATTCCGGTACTGGGAATTCATTGCGGCGAACGAGTTCATCCATCAGCTTTTCTTTGGCCTCGTGCTCGGCGCGGTGCTTTTTTTCACTCTCTAACCCTTCGCGTATCCGCTGCTTTACCGTCTCCAGATCTTCAAAGTCGCCCAGAGATTTTGCGAAGTCATCGTTCAGCTCCGGCAGGCTCTTTTGCTTAATAGCCTTGACCTCGACTTTGTACTCGACGGTCTTGCCCGCCAGGCGGGGATCGTTGAAATCCTCAGGATAAGCAACATCGAAGGTGCGCTCTTCGCCGGCCCGGGCCCCGCGCAGGTTTTCGGAAAACTCTTTTACAGTGTCCGGTCCACCAATGTGCACCAGCACATCGTTAACAGGGACCGGTTTGCCACCCTCTTCCTTGGGTGTGCTGGTGAAGCTGACATCGGCAAAGTCGCCGTCGGCGAGAGCGCGATCTTCAACCGGAGTGAACACCGCACGGCGCTCGCGCAGATTGTTCAGCTCAGCCGTGACTTCTTCCTCGGAGATATTGGTATCGGTCTTTTCCGCGCGCAGCTCCTGGTAGCCGGTGACCTCGATTGGCGGCAACACCTCAAAGGTTGCTTTAAAGCGCATAGGCTCGCCTTCCTTAATGTGCAGGTCGGTCACTTGCGGTTGCGATACGGGCTCCAGCTTCTGTTTTTCTACCTCTTCGCGGAAGTAGCGGGGAACAAGCCGCTCGATCACCTCGCCGCGGATATCGCCAGCAAAGCGGCTGCGCACCACCGTGATGGGCACTTTGCCCTTACGGAAGCCGGGCAGACGCGCCAGCTTCTGATAGTTCTGGACGACGGATTCGGTTTCCCTGGCGACCACATCGGCAGGCACTTCCACCGAAACTTCGCGCGTACAGGGGTCATGGTTTGTGCTGCTTTCTGTACTCAAACTTTAGCCTTCTGAAAATGAATTTAGGAGAGCATGCCGGCCTGGCCGGAGTGAAAAATGTACGAACTATGATGATAAGAGAGCACGGTGAGCGCGGTCAAACGAAGGGCAGCGTAAATAGTCATGCCGTTCCAAATACCGCGGTAAAAGCATTCATCCGTCCCCTGATAATGAGAAGATATTAAGAATGTCCTCCTGGCTTGTTCAATTGAACTCTGACGTTGTCTCCTGCGAGCGCTGTCCACGGCTCATTGATTACTGCCGCAAAGTCGCTCGTGAGAAGCGCCGCGCATATCTCGATTGGGAGTACTGGGGCAAGCCGGTGCCCGGCTTCGGTGATCCAAACGCGCGCGTGCTCATCCTGGGGCTGGCGCCGGGCGCACATGGTTCCAACCGCACGGGCAGGCCGTTTACTGGAGATGGTTCCGGCAATTTCATGTATCCCGTACTGTACAAAACCGGCTTTGCTTCTCAACCTACCGCCACGCACAGAGACGACGGCCTGAAGCTGAAGGACGCTTACATTACTGCCGTTGCCCGCTGCGCTCCGCCGGCTAATAAACCGACACCGGTAGAGCTGGCCAATTGCTCCGAATTCCTGGACCGGGAATTAGCAGGACTGAGCAAAGTCAAAGTGGTTGTCGTGCTGGGCAAGATTGCTTTTGATGGGTATCTGAACTATCTGAAGCGACGCGGAGTACTGCAAAGCAAAGGGCAATATGTTTTTGGGCATGGAGCCAGATACCGGTTGCGTAACGGCAAAATCCTGTTGGCGTCGTATCATCCTTCCATGCAGAACACCCTGACCGGCAAACTGACAGAAAAGATGTTCTTGAAGGTTTTTCGTGACGCGGCGCGGCTGGCGAGCGCGGATTAGGAATTCCCGCGAGCTACACCTTTTTAAGTCTTGCTATACCTCATTTCTGCGATGCTCCAGCGCCTGAACCGGGGGTCCCCAGCGCGTGCCCGCGTGCTGGAGGAGCGACACCTGCAGCCCGGATACAGTAACCCTTAAAACGGTTTAGCCCGTGGTCCCATTGTGGTATCAAAGTCTTAATTTCTGAGCAAACGTGGATTATCATCGTTCCGGAAGTGTATCTGGCATCTAGGATGCGGGGGCATAAGCCCACGAGGTCTTTGAAAATTCGCAAAAGCAGTGCTCGGTACTCAGTCCGCAGTACGCAGAAACAGCCCACCGATGATATCTATCCAGTAAACACAGCAGACTATCTCAGCAAGTACCCGATGTGAAAGCGACTTTGCCCAGTAAATATGCGGCGATCATGCCTGTTTTAGAGGTTTCGAACCACTTGCAGCAAGTGGGGCTGAGAGGGGCCGACTGCATTGGGAGTCCAGGGGGCCGAAGATTCTAAAAGGTAAACGCAGCCTTTCGGTGCAGATCTGCATTCCGGATTTGGGGAATTGTGATGATGGCAATCCACTCCCCACCCCGGTGGGCCTTCCAAAGGACGCTTCCTCCCAGAATCTGTGCTGCCAACTCCGGCGGCGTGTCGGGATGGTAGTCAAAAAATCGAGTCTGAGCACGCTTCCAGAATTCAGGAACAGGCAGGCGGCGTGGAGGCTCATACTTCCTCGAAAATATAACTGCCATATCGAATTCGGTGCTCTGACTGGCTGCCTCTAAGTCCTCCCTGGTGAAGCTTTCCAGTTGCAGCACTTTATGGGGCGTGTTGACGTAGCCGAGGTAGGGCTTAGAGAGTTCATCTGTTGCCGGCCAGGCAGTCAGCACCCGCGCTTGTGGGAACCTCTTTTCCATCATGCCGGCTGCTTGCTGGTGCAGCACAACGAAGTCGCGGTAGGCCAAACTATCCTCAGGAGCGAAGACGTACGGTGGATTGATCAACAGTCCGGCAACAAAAGCCGCACAAACCAGCGTTATGACGACCGGCCAACCGGGAATCCGGCGCCAGACAGTAGAAACGGAGATGATAATCACCAAAGGGATGGCTGGCAGCATGTAGCGCGCCAGCACCGCTCCTCCGATCAACGAAAGGACTACAAGATAAGCAGCCATAACTACGGCAAAGACAAACTGATGAGGTAGAGCAATGCGCTCGCGGGGGACGCCTGCATCACTCCGCGCAGGCAGAAACATGGCCAAAACCATGGCCAACGTGAGTAAGTAAAGATTGGCGTGGCCAACCAGTTGCCATGCACGAAGGATGAAGGCAAAGACGATGCGTAGCGGTTGCAGAGTGGAATCTACGTTGTAGCGGAAAAATTGTGGGTTGCCGAAGACGTATCCCGTGTGCGCATAGTGGTAGGCGAACCATGCGGCCAGCGGCAGTGCTGGTAGTAGCAGCCAAGTGGAACGAACCGCCCGTTGAAAGAACGAGGTCGCCGGAGTGTCTTTTGATTTCCGTATTGCCTCCCACGCAAAGAGTGCAGCCGGGGTAATAATGGCGGTTTCTTTGGACAGCGCTGCAAGCGCGAATGCCGCCACGCACAGCCAGCGCCGTCGCTTCAAATAAAAAAAAACACCCCAAAGAGTGAAGGCGGTTACAGCCAAATCCACCTGAGCGAGCGAGCTTTGGGCGAAAAATACGGGATACAGCGCCGTACACAAGGTGCTGGCGGCGGCTACGACACGATTGGCTACGTGCTGCGCCAGCACGAATACGCCCAACAGCGCCAATGCCGAAATCAGCAGTATGGCCGTGTGTGTGACCGCAGGGGAATAGCCAAAGAGCTTCCAGGCCAGGGCCAGGTAAGCCATAACTAAAGGCGGATGTGCATTGGTAAGTGTGGAATGAGGAATAAAATCGCCACGAGTAAAAATATCGTACGCGGCGGGGACATAATAGCCGGCTTCATCCCAGAAGTAGGGAAGCCGCAGCAGGGACCAATGCGCGGCCAGCAAAAGAACAAAAATAAAAATGAAGAGCGCAGTCCTGCGCATCAGGCCGGCAGGCACAAACCTGTCTCGCACATCAATGCACCTGTCCGGGAACTGCCATGCGCGGATCAAGCTTGATCTCGCCGAAGGTCTTTTCGTAGTTCACCACATTCTGCTGCAGGATGGTGAGCAGCGCCTTGGCTTGCTGTGGACTAAGATAAATTCCCTGAAAATTGTTGACCTCCATCTCAGTCGGCGTCGGCTGCTGTAAGGTGCCGAAGACCAGGAAGAAATCCCATACGTTCACGCGTACTTGCACGCTGTTGGCGTAGTTTTCCCGGTAGTCTTTGCTGTTGGTGAGCTTGATATTGGGTTGCGCTGGGGTGGCCATAATCAGTTCTCGGTTCTCGATTTAGTTCGCAGTTCTCGGTTCTCAGTTCTCAGAACCCAAATCTACGAATTTCATCATAATTCATTCGGTTGCAAATAGGCGCAGGCGCCTTGTATAGGCTGTGCACAGCACAACTGAGAACCGGGAACTGGTTTTTTGGTGCGAAAGGAGGGACTCGAACCCTCACGGGTTTCCCCGCCAGATCCTAAGTCTGGTGCGTCTGCCAATTCCGCCACTTTCGCGTAGCTTGATTCATATCTTAACAGGATCATTGATTGCAATTGCCGCCTGTTTACTCTAACGAAAAGAGGCTTTCCATTGCCACCAGCAAGAATAGACCTTTGGGGCATTTTCATTGTGGTACTTTGTCAGAAATTGTCTACCGCAAATACTGTAATTCTTCGGAGGGCGACTTTGAGTGGGTTTGGACCGTCAATATCGCAAGATAACTAACATGGGGTTCAAGCCATGGGGCCTCGGTAGCCAACTCGTGGGTTGCATCACGAAGGTGATAGCTTGGAATGGCAGGGTGAAGGTGGTGAGTTGCGTGCTCTGCAAACCCATAACACCCGAAGATCAGTCTCTCGATTGGTCCGCAGGCTAGATTCCGCAAAACCGCGTTACCCACAACTTCGGGGTGATCTGTCCCATTCTGGTGCTCAGCGATTGCTCGAAGCGTGGCTGCGAAGAGCGTTAGAGAAGCCACGCCATAGAGGTAAACGGCCCCATAAGAAATAGCAGCATTGAGTGCCGCGATTCTGACATCGTGTACTCCAAACCGCCAGGCAACCATAAACACTGAGGCAAAGAATGCCAGATGAAAGGCCATGGCCCGAACGATCCAGAAGCGTGAACGCGACAGGTTTGCATTGGGTCGCGTGTGAACTACGTAGCTGAATTTCTTCAGTGCCTCAATGCCGATGAGGCAGCGGAGGAAAAACAAGAACAGGCGCCAGCCTCGGATGTCAACTTTGTAGCTGTACTTAGGATCATCGCTTCCGCCGAGATTCTGGTGATGGGCCCAGTGCAAGGCACGATAGGCATCAAAGTCTGTCACCATCAGCGCGGCTAGTATCCATCGCCCCAGGAGGTTGGCTCCCCAACGCTTTTTGAAGACGTGATAGTGAGCACACTCATGCATCAGGTTCAATAGGCCGCTCATGGTCAGGCCCGTCCAGAGCCAGAAGAGAACCAGCAAGACGCCTGGTCCTATCACCGCAGCTAAATAAACCGGAGCCAGGACAAAAGCAATGTGGCCGGTCGTAATCATAAAAGAGACAACGTCAGATCGCTTGCCATACTGCGCTAAGAGGACATCGGGTCTCACAAGTTAATTGTCTCCTTTCTTCCGTGCCTTAAAGTCAATCATTCCAGGCGCTCCCGACCAGACGTCAACCGGTAAGACAACGGTCGCGGCAGCGATACATATGAGCCACTTCAATCCGTGCCTGGGAATCATTCCCTTAGCGTGACCGTGGGGAAGGCTCGCGAAACTGACGGCGTAACCAGCTGGGTTGAAGGCCCCTTTGACGCTGACTGATTCAAACCCAGCCCGCTGGAGGAGGCTACGCAGCCCGGCAACGGAGAAGACCACAGTATGCCTGGGCGCATGGAACCCACTCCAACGCAGACCGAAGATTCGGTGCTCAAGAGATGCGGCGTTTGGAGTTTGTCCGTCGAAGCAGCCACCGGGCATGAGCTTCTTGGCCAGCGCAGAGACGATTGCAAATGGGTCAGGCAGATGTTCTATAACGTGGTTCATGATGATCACTTGGCAAGGAGAAAGAACCTCAAACAGATCCGCTGGCCCGCCTTGGACGATCGTGACCCGCTCAGCAGGCCGGGTGACCTGAGTGTGGTTACCGATCTCATAACCAATGAATTCGACGTTGGGGATGGCTGCCGCAGCCCGGCGCATGAATGAACCATTGCCACATCCGTAGTCTAGAACGGCCCCGCTGCCGTTGAGAAGGGTCTTGAGCCGTTGAATCCGCATCTTGTGCCGCATTCGCATGAGAAACCCACCGTCACTCATGCTGTGGTAGTTTTGGCGATAGAACGAGGCCAGTTCAGAGTCACTCGGCATGGGAGATTGGTAAAGCGAGTTGCACTCTCTGCAGGCGGCGTACCTGGCTAGATAGTCCAGCCCGTATTCGTGGTCGGGAATCTCCACAGTCTCCAGGACCTGAGGACTCGTACATGCCGGACACATGGTTGCTTTCGACAGAGATGGCTCTCGGCTCAATGCCTCATCCTTTTCAAGAAGTGAACCATCTTCAATAGAATAACCCATCATAAAATTTTAAGACAATAAGACAAAATATAGATAACTTAACAGACTTGTCGAGAAAGGCGGGTAATATAGATTCGGGGTTCGAGGAAAAACAGAACTACCGTCCCGAGAGCCGGACTCTCCCCTCCCAGGGCCAATTTCGTCAAAACCAAACCGCTTCGAGCACAAACCGGTTATAGATGGTTTTGCGCGATTCCTTGCCAGATCCACAAACCGCCAATCACCAGAATCAGAAGTCCGGAGCCAGCGCCCAGCACGCGCAGAAACGGCCGGATTTGATCCATGCGCTTCAGCAGTTCGGTTTGCTCATTTTGTAAGTGGGATTCGGCATCATTGAGAAATAGCTGATCATCCTCATGCATTGCCAAGGTGCTACGGTAGATCAGCAGAAGAACAAAAATACCGGTGAGCACTCCCCAGACTATCATCAGCACAGTCAAGAGCGACATACGTCACCTCTTTTTCGGGCATTCAAACCGGTCCCAGGTATTGCTTCGGCCGGCTGTAGATTAGACGAGTGGCCTGCACGAAGGTTAAGGGGCCTAAGGTGAATTATAGTCCCCCCAAAGGAGCATTTTTTCATATTTTTTTCGCCCTGGCCTTTTTGACCTTGATCGAGCCAGCCTTGACTACCTTTACGGCCTCCAGGCGTTTGCCCATGACCAGCGCATCTATGCTGTTGAGGTAGTAGCGCGGAATGGTTTCAACCACGGCATAACCGTGGTGCTTATAAAAGGCCAGCGCAACGGCATTGTCAACGGCAGTTTCCAGCAAAACCGCTTTGCATTTCTTTTGCAGGAGATAGCGCTCGGCGGCTTTCAGCAGCAGAGACCCTGTTCCTGCACGTTGGCCTCCGGGGCGCACATCAATGGTCAGGATATGTCCTATGCCGGCAGGATCTGACTCAGCAACCACAAACCCCATAATTTTTCCGCGGGCTTCTTCTTCCGCTACTAAAGTAAAAGCTCTTGACCGGTTCATGTACCAGGCCAGTTCACGGCGGGAGTAGGCAATGCCTTGTTGGAAACACTCCTGGTCAATGCGCCAGAGTTCATCGAAATCCTGGCTGCGATAGCTGCGCGGAGTGTTCATCCTGCAATCACCTTATGAATCCTACAATGGGAATTTTACAGCCAGATTTAGGAATGATGGTTGGATTTCAATGATTTGATCAATGGACGGCTACGCAACCGTACGCTTAAGCTGGCCGCAGGCGGCGTAGATATCGCGTCCGCGTGGCCGGCGGATGTAAGCCGGAATGCCGGCGTCGCGCAGGATTTTCTGAAAGGTATGCACGCGCTGTTCAACAGGAGTCTTGAAATCAATTTCCGGACCGGGGTTAAGAGCAATCAGGTTCACCTTGGCCCGTATGCCTCGGACCAATTCCACTACCTCGCTGGCGTGCTGTACCTCGTCATTCACTCCATCCAGCAATACGTATTCGAAAGTTAATCGTTCACGGTTGCGCAGAGGAAATTCGCGGGCAGCCGTCAGCAATTTCTCTAAACCCCATTTTTTGTTGATGGGCATGATGCCGGAACGGACGTCATCGTTTGAGGCATTCAGAGAAATCGCCAGCTTTGGGCGGAGCTGCTCTTTGCCGAAATCGTAAATCCGGGGAACGATACCAGAAGTGGAAACGGTCATGCGCGAGGCAGGAATCGCAATTCCCTCAGGATCACTTAACAGACGGACCGCTTGCATAAAGCTTTCATAGTTCAAAAACGGCTCCCCTTGCCCCATGAAGACCAGGTTGATGCGCTCGCGGTCAATATTTACGCTGCGGTCGTTCAGTACAGCAAGAACCTGTCCAACAATCTCGCCAGGAGCCAGGTTGCGCTGCAACCCCAGTAAAGCGGTCATGCAGAACTGACAATTTACCGCACAGCCAGCCTGGCTTGAAATGCAAATTGTTGCACGATGAAATTTGCCTTCCTGCCAGCCTCCCGTTGCCTGGCCTGAGGGAAGAAGTTCATCCGTTATTTCCAGGTCGGCTTCTGATCCATCCCCTGCTTCTCCACCATCGCCCTCAGGCATCCAGACGGTTTCAACACTTTGGCCGTCGGCAAAAGCCATCAGATAACGAATGGTACCGTCGGTAGAAGAAAATTTCTTTTCAATTGCAGGCAGACCGATGCTGTAACCTTCTTCGGAGAGCTGATTGCGGAAATCTGCAGGCAGGGTAGAAATAGCCTGTAATGTCCCCTGCCGCTGGCTGTAAATGGCCTGGTAAAGCTGCCGGGCGCGGTATGGGGGTTGGCCAAATCCTTCAATAATCCCCGTAAGTTCTTGAAAAGAAAGGCCCAATAAAGCGCATTTTAGCTGCTGACCCATGCATCAAATAACTGTCTATAATTGTAGATGGTTCTCGTCCTGGAATCTTCTTTCAACAGTTTTAACAAAAGTGAACCTGTAGTTATTGTACGTTGATGACAGGGTGGGAAGAGCACGCAATGAAAGCAGAACAGAAAATGGTAGATGAGCCGCGCAACATATATCGCAAAGTTTTACCCAACGGGTTGACCGTTCTAACGGAGACCATGCCGCATATCCGGTCGGTTTCTATCGGAATCTGGGTGCGCACCGGCTCGCGTCACGAAGAACCAGAGGCCAACGGCGTCTCGCATTTCCTTGAGCACATGGTCTTCAAAGGGACCAAAAGCCGTAGCGCCGAGCAAATTGCCCGCCAAGTGGATTCCATCGGCGGGAATATGGATGCCTTTACCGCCAAAGAATGCATTTGTTTTAACGTCAAAGTTCTCGATCAACACATGCCCATTGCCATGGATGTGCTTAGCGATCTGGTATTGAATCCCGTCCTTGATGTAAATGACATTGCCCGCGAGCGTGGCGTGATCATGGAAGAGATCAAGATGGATGAGGACAACCCCGATTACCTCGTGCATGAGATTTTTACGCAGAATTTCTGGAAAGATCATCCCCTGGGCAAACCAATTTTAGGGACCAAAGAAACCGTCCGCGCCTTTGATCAGGAGTTGCTGCAGAGTTATTACCGCAAGCACATTCATCCGGAAAATATCATTATTGCCGCAGCGGGAAACCTGGACGCCAAGCGTTTCGTGGAACTGGTAAACGAGCGCTTCCAGAGTTTTAAGCCGGGGAAAAATGGTTTGCACGATACACCCCCCGAGGTGAAGGCGCGAATCATCATGCGCAACAAAAAAGCACTGGAGCAGGTGCAGATTTGCCTCGGCGTCCCCGCCCATCCTATTTCTCACGAGCGACGCTACAGCGCTTATGTTCTCAACACATTGTTGGGAGGAGGCATGAGTTCGCGTCTTTTCCAGAACGTCCGCGAACGGCAGGGGCTGGTGTATGCAATTTTCAGCGAATTGAGTCCGTACCGGGATACAGGTTGCCTTTCCGTCTATGCCGGAACCTCACGCCAGTCGGCGCCCAAGGTCGTGGAGTCGGTGGTCAGCGAGTTCCGCAGCCTGAAAGAAAATGGGATCCCGGAAGATGAGCTTTGTCGAGCCAAAGATCAGCTCAAAGGCAACCTCATGCTGAGTCTGGAATCTTCCACCTCGCGTATGTCGAACCTGGCTCGCCAGGAAATGTATTTTGACCGCTTCTTCGGATTGGATGAAATCATCGAGCGCATTGAAGCCGTGACAGCCCCAGACTTGCAAGCATTAGCCCAGGAATACTTCCAGCCCGACCGGATTGCTGTAACTGTGCTGGGGAATCTGGATAAGCTTAAAATCTCCCGCGACTCGCTCGCCTGCTGAAAATCGCTCAAGTCTGTTGTAGCTTCAGCGTTTGATTCCTGGATGAGATCGTGCGCCTTACTTACTTCGACTTCAAACCAGAAATGTGAGTTAATTGCACTAATATAGCCTTGTATCCCAACTATGAGGACTTATCTGCTGTTCCTATGAGCATGCTCGAAAACGACTTACGTAACTGCGGTGACCCGGCCTCTGTTTCTTCTACCCGGAAAGATGGTTTGCTTTTTGTCCTGGCCCTCACAACCCTCATCGCAGGAACTTTACTTCTCTACGAACCTGTTATCCATCATGGTTTCATTAACTACGACGACGGCGTGTATGTCAGCGGCAATCCCCGCGTGCTTGCCGGTCTAAGCTGGAAGAATGTCATGTGGGCATTCACCACCACGTATTTCTCAAACTGGCATCCCTTGACGTGGCTATCTTATATGTTGATTGGCCAGTTCTCGAAAGCTGACCCGGCGGGATATCACTTTGCGAACCTCATCTTGCATACGGTAAATGCAGCGCTCTTATTTCTTGTGCTTTGTCGGGGTACAAGTTCTCTGTGGCGTAGCTTCATGGTTGCCGCTATGTTTGCCGTTCATCCGCTCAACGTCGAATCTGTAGCGTGGATCTCGGAGCAAAAGAATCTGTTAAGCACGATGTTCTGGCTGTTATCCATCTTGGCGTATGGTTGGTACGTGTTGAACCCCAATTGGAAACGTTACCTAACGGTAGCTGGACTATTTGTCCTGGGGTTGATGGCAAAGCCTATGGTTGTGACCCTGCCATTTGTCTTCCTGCTGTTGGACTACTGGCCGCTACAACGGATGAGATTTGGATTTGGTCAGAGCAGAGACACAAACCCTCAATCGAAGGATTTCTTTGCGCTCCTTCTTGAAAAAGTTCCCTTGATGATGCTGTCTGTTGCAAGTGCAGTCATCACTGTAATCGCCCAGAAATCTGGCGGGGCAGTAAAATCTGCTACTGCCTATCCATTTACAGTTCGTCTCGAAAATGCACTGCTTGCTTATGCCGGCTATATTTATAAGACATTTTGGCCTTCCAAATTGGCTATTTTTTATCCGCATCCAGGCAGCACTTTTGCTGCCTGGAAGATTGCGCTTGCTGCCGCCCTGCTGATGTTAACCGCCTGGGTAGTATTACGGTTTAAGCAGCAGCGTTACCTGCGGGTGGGATGGTTTTTCTATTTAGGGACACTCGTCCCCGTCATAGGGCTAGTTCAAATTGGCAACCAGGCAATGGCAGACCGCTACGCCTATATCCCATTGATTGGGCTTTTTCTGATGATCGTTTGGAGTATCTCGGAGTGGGTACCAGCCACTCAAGTCTCAAAGTATCTCTTAAGAGGAGCCTGCTTCGGGGTACTACTTGCTTTATCGTGGAGTACGCGTATTCAGCTTGGCTGCTGGCAGGATAACATTGCATTGTTTTCTCACGCGCTTGAGGTGACGTCCAATAATGCTACAGCCCACGTTTGTTTGGGGTCAGCTTTAGCGGAAAAAGGCAGACTGGATGAGGCGGCGTATCATTTCTACTCCGCTTTAGTGATCAAACCAAATGACGAAATGGCCCATTTTAATCTTGCAGCATACCGTGTCTATCAAGGAGACCGTGAAGGAGCCCTCAAGGAATTTCAGCTAGCGCTGCTCTACACGCAAAGCAACATTGCGGCAGCCAATGCGCATGTTCAAATGGCAGCTATCTATTCACAAATGGGCGACATGGAAAAATCCAAGGCACACTATCGGGAAGCCATACAACTCGATGGCATGCAATACAGGGCATATTTGAATTTAGGCGTACATTTGTATCTGGAAGGCGATCTAAACGGAGCAATTTCCAATCTTTCCCACTCATTGGAGATTGTTCCCACCAGTGCAGCCTATTTCTATCTGGGACAAGCCTTGGAACGGGAGAACCGGTTGGTGGAGGCGCTCACCGCATATCGTCAAGCTTTGCAGATTTCATCGGATTCCACCGAAATCCAGAACCGCATCGATGCGATATCGAGAAAGCAGACGACTACACCACAAGAAAGGAATCCATCAATACCATATTGATTCAGATGGTTCCAAATATTATAGCTGTATACTCTTTGTCTAGAAGTTGCCAAGTCAAACCTGACCTATGCCACTAACAACACCAGCAGCAGCGAAAAGGCATACGTCCCCATTGAGCGGGTTTTTTGGCTCGACCCCAAAAAAAGTGATGGTCTTAGGCCTTTCATTGTTTGCTATCACGCTTTTTGTATATCAGCCTGTGAAAAGTCTTGAGTTCGTCAATTACGACGACAATGCGTACGTCACAGGGAATACCCACGTTTTGTCCGGTTTGACGTGGAATAACCTACTTTGGGCCTTCACCAGCGAAGAAGCAGCCAACTGGCATCCATTAGCATGGCTTTCACACATGCTCGATTGCACACTTTTTGGCGCCAATCCTGCCGGGCATCATTTCATGAATCTTTTACTGCATGCAATCAATGCAGTGCTGATGTTCCTATTGTTGCAACGCGGCACAGGGTCTATTGGGCCCAGCTTTTTTGTAGCTGCCCTCTTTGCGGTACATCCTCTTAATGTTGAATCTGTTGCGTGGGTATCTGAAAGAAAAAACATACTGTGCACTACCTTTTGGCTTCTGACCATCTGGGCTTACGGATGGTATGTATTCAAGCCCACATGGAAGCGTTATTTATCTGTGGTTGGATTGTTTGTTTTGGCGATCATGTCCAAGCCCATGGTCGTAACACTGCCTTTTGTACTACTTCTATTGGATTATTGGCCATTGCGACGTATTAACATCTTTGAAAAAGGAACAGGTGTTTCCGAGAATATTTTCCGGCTTGTTCTGGAAAAACTGCCTCTAGCCCTGCTCGCTGTGTTCAGTTGTGTGGTGACTTTGAAAGCGCAAAATTCTGTTGGAGCCATGGACGTCCTTCAAGTGCCATTGAAGTTTCGTATTGAAAACGCTTTGACATCCTACTTGACCTACATCTATAAGATGTTCTGGCCAGCGCATCTGGCAATATATTATCCTCATCCACAGAAATCCATTCCTTCCTGGCAGATCGTCTTGGCAACTTTGTTTCTGGCTCTGACCACGATCATTGTCTTGCGCATGCGCGAGAAACGTTATCTGCCCGTTGGTTGGTTCTGGTACCTGGGAACCCTGGTGCCTGTCCTGGGTATTGTGCAAGTGGGGGGCATGGCCATGGCAGATCGCTACGCGTACATTCCGTTGATGGGGATCTTCCTCATAGTAGTCTGGCTGCTCGCCGACTGGATGGGAAATCTGACAGTTGTTAAAAGAAATATCGTGCTGGCAATGGCAGCATGTGCGCTCTTCGTACTATCCGTGGATACGCGACTTGAATTGGCGTACTGGCGTGACAGCGTGACTCTGTGGTCAAGATCTATCCAAGTCACGGGAAACAATATGCAGGCAAACCTGAACTTTGGCAACGCTCTATTACTTCTGAACAAACCGCAGGAAGCCTTGATCCAATATAAGCTCGCGCTTGCCGATAATCCGCCGGTTGCAACTCCACATTACAACATTACGGTGCCGCTCCTTAGACTTGGCATGGCAGAAGAAGCTGTTCATCAGAGTGACCTCGCTCTTGCGCTCATGAAAGAAGAAGAAACAAAGGCGCTTCCGTACAATAGCCGAGGCGTAGCTTTCAGCCAGTTGGGAAAAAATGCCGAGGCCGAAAGAGATTTCAAGGAAGCTATACGACTTGCTCCATCGGCAGACAAACCTCACATCAATTATGGCCTACTGTTGCAGCAAGAAGGGAGATTCAAAGAAGCAGTTTTCCAATTTGCGGCAGCAGTAAAACTCGCCCCAAGCAACTTGGGGTATTTGTACTTGGGCCGGGCATTGCAGCAAATAAACCGATTGCATGAAGCGATTTGGGCCTACCGGCAAGCGTTGGCGATTACGCCTGGCATGACAGAAGCCCAGAAGGCCATTGATTCAATTAACCAAGGCCTTGCACAACAGCAAGGCATTGAGAATCGCAAAAACCATTAAGGCTGAGAGCTAAGATTTGTGTTTGGAATTGTCTCCGGCAAAGGAAGTGATTTTACGAGTACGGTTGCTCCAGTTCAAGGAAAACCAGACGGCAATCTTTCTGTGCATGCTTTATTCAATTCTAAACAGAAAAAATTTGTTGTCCTTTCGCTGGTCCTGGTTGCAGCTACGCTTCTTCTTTTCAATCCACTGAGCGAATGCAGGTTCCTCAATTACGACGATAACGATTACATTACTGAGAATCTCCATGTTCAGTCAGGATTGAGCTGGAGCAACTTCGTTTGGGCTTTTACTACAACCGATGTAGCAAATTGGCACCCACTTACCTGGCTCTCGTACATGGTGGACTATCAGATTTTTAAGCTTAATCCTGCAGGCTACCATTTAACCAATCTGCTGTTGCACGTGCTTAATGTCGTGCTCCTGTTTTCTGTGTTGTATTACGGCACAGGTTTTTTGTGGCGCAGTTGGATTGTAGCTGCTCTGTTTGCATTCCATCCTTTAAATGTTCAATCCGTAGCATGGGTGGCCGAACGCAAAAATGTGCTGAGTACTCTCTTCTGGTTGCTGGCGATTGCAGCCTATGGCTGGTATGTGCACAAGCCTGGCATGAAACGTTATTTGGCTGTCGTGGCATTTTTTGTCCTGGGTTTAATGGCAAAGCCAATGGTTGTTACTTTGCCGTTTGTATTATTACTGTTGGACTATTGGCCTTTTGGCCGGATTGGGCAAAGCAACGGGGTAATTCCTCCAGCCCATTGGCGCCGTCTTTTCCTCGAAAAAGCTCCTCTGGTGTTGCTGTCAGTTATAAGCTCCATCATTACGTTGATTGCACAGAAATCGTTAGAAGCTACGAAGTTAAATTATGTAGTTCCTCTGGATGTTCGTCTTAAAAATGTATTGTTTTCCTATGCAGAGTATATTTTTAAAACATTCTGGCCGACACGTTTGGCGGTTTTCTATCCCCTGGCATTCAACCCACCTCCGCTTTGGAAGCTTATCGTGGCAGGATTCGTGCTGGTATCTTTATCTACTTTGGCACTTCTTGGCCGGAAACACCGTTATCTGCTAACGGGCTGGCTTTGGTATCTAGCAACATTAGTGCCCGTGATTGGGTTCATTCAGATCGGAGCTCAGGCGATTGCGGACCGATATGTTTATATTCCGCTCATTGGCTTTTACGTGTTCATCGTCTGGGCGATTGCAGATTGGTCCAACAAATTGCAAATTCCCAAATATTTTTTGCCTGTAGCCAGTTTCTGCGTACTCATCGCTCTTTCTGTGGATACTCGCCATCAACTGGAGTACTGGCACGACAGCGTCTCATTATGGTCCCATGCTTTAGAAGTGACAGCGAACAATAATATTGCTCAGGCAAATTTGACGAATGCTCTTGAACAGTCTGGCAGATCAGCGGAAGCTTTGGTAGGCTATCGGATTCTCGTAGGAATGAGTCCGAAGTCTACAGATGCTCATTACTATTATGCTTCTTCGTTGCTTCGAAATGGCCGACCAGAAAAAGCAATCATTGAGTGTAAACTCGCGTTGCAATTAACCGATGATCCTCGTTCCCAGGCCCGGACACATGCGCTGCTGGGCAGAGCGCTGGCTATTTCAGGCAGGAACCAGGAAGCAAGAATTGAATATGGTGAAGCAATAAGCCTTGATCCTCAACAGTCTTTTGCATACCTGAGGTTAGGTTTGCTTGAGGAAAGTGAGGGAAATAGTAATGAAGCGATTCTGAACTTTACGAAGTCAATCCAGATCGCTCCCAGCGACCTCGCATATCTGCATTTGGGCAAAAATTTAGAGAGTCAAAATAGATTGCAAGAAGCATTAATTGTCTATCAGCAGGCCGTGAAAATTTACCCCACGTTGGGAGAAGCGCAACAGAGTGTTATCTCTATCCAGCGCAAGCTACTCCAAAACGAGAAAAGCTTGCGTACTAACTGAGAAGGCGCCGGAATAATCCGATTCGTCGCGAAGCATAAAAGGGCTTTCTGATGACCGCCAATTTCAGTTTCCTATCATTGATAAGGCAGTGCACCCGGCTGGGGTCCCTGGGACCGCGCCTCCGCTTGGATTGAAGCGGACCACGCCATCTTCGGTACCGCAGAATGTCTTAACGCCCGTACGTCCAGGAGTACTCGGCGAAGCGCCTTCTACAAATGTTTGTGAGCCAGCCCCATTCGTTGAGCTAGCAACGTAAACGTAACCGCTCTTTGAGTTTGTGCCGGCGTTAGAAAGAGCAAAGTCAATCAGGCAGGCATTTGTGCTCGGCGGGACACCAGGTGGGCACCCAGCGGCCGGTGGTCCCAGTGAAGGAAGGTCAGGAGAATAAGACCCAAATGCGGTTTGATACTGAACTTCGGACGTAATAATTGTGCGGGTAGCTGCGGCCGCCGCAGATTCATTGGCCGAAACTCTGGCACGAATCAAGCTGGGAACCGCAATAGCCGCAATGATCAGAATAATCGCCACAACAATCAGCAGTTCTATCAACGAGAAACCCTCTTGCTTATGCATAGCAAACCCTCCCCCTTTGTCCAGCGGTTGCTAAAAATTCTTCATAGATCCGTATTTATTAATAGATCGTATGTATTAGTATCAAGCAATCTAAGTTCCAAATGAACTATGCTGTAAAAAGAAAGACGCCAGAATTGCTTCTGGCGCCTCCCGGCTTGTACCCTCCCCCAGGTACTTCGCCAAAATCAAACTGACTTACTGGCCAATTGGTGACAATGCAATGCAGGCAGTTGCACCTGCGGTGCCGGCAGCAGCGCCAGTAGGATCAAAATGCACAACGCCATCCTCAATTGCGCAGAACGATTTATTTCCGGTTCTTCCCAGAGTAACCGGCGTGCCACCCTCGACAAAGCTCTGTCCACCATTGGAGTTTGCCGCCACAAAAGCGTATCCGCTCTTGGGGGTAGCAGGGACTGCGTTCCCAAGTGCATAGTCAATCAAG